>JBFYSM010000325.1:0-4038 GCA_041301605.1 Chloroflexota bacterium
CCTGGTCAGTGAAGTGGAACTCAAGCAAACCCGGCTTGAGTACAAGCAACTCTTCGAAATCGCGGAACCGAACCGTGAAGCCCCAATCCATCGGCAGCGTATGCTCCGTATCCAGCACATATAGAACACCCAAGTCGCCTTCTACAAATGGCTCATCTTCCTCAACAACACGGTTCACCGTGCGGCCAAGCAATTCCGGGTAACGCTGCGGGGAAAGCCCCAAGCCCGGACCCTTGACTGTTACCATATCCGAGGATACCTTCTCCCCCGCCTCGATGCGTCGCGTTGCGACCAGGCTCTTGGCCAGCACCTCGCGGTTCAGGATCTCACCGCGCGAGAAGAACTTCTCCTCGCCCGTGCCCAACGCCGCGCTGACCTGGCGGATATCGCGCACCATCTTCTGGAATCCCTGCGGCTCCAGGCTGGCGGCATGGTCGGGGCCATCCATCGTGCGATCGAGGGTGATATGGCGCTCGACGATACTGGCACCAATGGCTGCCGCAACCGTGGAAACCGCAATCCCGCGCTCATGGCCCGAATAGCCAACCGGCACGCCAAACTTCCGCAATTGATCCATATAACGCAGGTTGATATCCTCAAAAGCCGCCGGGTAGGTGCTGTTGCAGTGCAAGAGGGCAAACTGCGTTTTGCGCTCTTTCAGGAATTTAACCGTGAACTCCACTTCATCCGGCCTCGACATGCCCGTGGACAGGATGAGCGGCTTGCCCTTCTGGATCAGGTGGTCGAGCAGCGGCAGGTTGGTCAGGTCGGCGGATGCCACCTTGAAAGCCGGGACGCCCAGCCCATCCAGGAAGTCGGCGCTTTCTGAATCAAATGGGGAACATAGAAAGGTTACCCCCTTCCTACGACAATGTTCGGTGATCTCGATGTACGTGCTGTCAGGCAATTCCACACGCTGCAAGATGGGGATGAGGTAACGCATGGATTTCTCACCCACGTTGGCATTATCCAGGTACTTCTTGGGATACAGGTTTTCCAGTTTACGCTTCTGGAACTTGACTGCATCTGCGCCGCAGTTCACAGCGATGTCGATCAACTCGAAAGCCAGTTGCGGGATACCATTATGGTTGACACCAATCTCCGCAATCACATATGTCGGGTGACCATCCCCTATTAACCGGTCACCGATTTTGATCTCAGCCATTCATGCCTCCAAAATTAAAGCCCAAACTCTCAAAAGTCAGTTCGCCACTCTCCAACAGGCGCTCGGCGCGCCGCCAGTCGTCGGGCGAATCGATATCGATCCATTCGCTGGGATCGATCACCAGCGGCAGGATGCGTTCGCCGGTCATCGAATCCTTTTCCAGGATGACAGATGCACGGGCGGCATCCACGTAACCGGTCTGCCAGTAGACTTGCGGCAGGGCCTGGCGCGGCTGGTTGTACGGTTCATCCGGGATTCCCAACTCGATCCCAATCGGATGCATGAACCCATGCTCAGCAATCCGCCACATCTTGAACGGGTTCTGGAATGGGATGCATACGGTACGGACGGCATCCGCAGCCGGGTTCTCCAGGAGCAGCCGGACCGCGCCATCGATGTGCGCCACCCGCCGGAACGGGGAGGTGGGCCGCAACTGGACAACGATCTCCGGTCGATAATCCTCGTTCTCGGCCAGCCAGTGCAGCGCATGTTGGAAGACGGGCAGGTCTGGTGTGGCATCCTGCGAATATTCCAAAGGTCTCACGAAGGGCGTCTCTGCACCATAGTGACGCGCGACTTCAGCGATCTTCTCATCATCGGTACTGACAATGACCCGCGTCACCGTTTCGGCAGCCAACCCGGACGCGATGCTGTAAGCAACCAGCGGATGCCCTGCAAGCAAGCGGATATTCTTGTGCGGGATGGATTTGGAACCGCCCCGGGCCGGGATGATGGCAAGGATTTCGGGTTTTACCATGCTGTCCAGCCTCCATCCACGACCAGGTTTGCACCGGTCATGTAAGCCGAAGCATCCGAAGCCAGGAAGAGCAGAGCACCATTCATCTCATCCTTTTCAGCCATGCGCCCCAATACCGACCGGGCAGAATAAGCCTTCAGGAATTCTTCATCGTGCCCGTTGAACACGCCGCCGGGCGTGAGGGCATTGACTCGGATATTCTTCCCAGCATAGTACGTGGCAAGATAATTCGTTAATCCCAGCACACCCGCCTTTGTTACCGAATAATACACTGGCTTGTACCGAGGCGGCTGGCCTTCACGCTCATAGAGCCGCTGGTCGGGGCCGGCCAGCCCATAAATCGAGCATAGGTTGATGATGACACCATCCCCTTGAGATAGCATGGGGCGAACTGCCGCCTGGCAGGCCAGGAACATGCCAGTCAGGTTGACATCCAGGGCTTGCTTCCAGGCTTCCAGAGGATAATCCTCGAACGCACCGGAAGCGCCTGTTCCAATGCTATTCGTATCGAATTTTGGATCCATGGCGGCACTGTTGACCAGGATATCGAGCCGCCCAAACGCATTCAAGGTTTGCCCTACCATCCCTTGCGTAGATTCAGGGCGGGTCACATCCACCCCGATACCAGTGGCCCGGAAGCCGCTTTCCTGCAATTGCTGTGCTACCCGGGAAGCAGCGGGTTGGTTCACATCTGCGACCACCACCGCCGCGCCAACCTCTGCCAGGGTACGGCAGAATTCCGCTCCCAACAGCCCCGCCCCGCCGGTGACAACGGCCACACGCCCGGAAAGATCGAATTTCTTCAGAATACTCGTCATACCTTATACCTTACGAGTTGACCCTGTTCACTGGAACGCTGGGCATCCATGGCCAGTTGCAAGGCCCGTTTGCCATCCTCCAGGGTGCAGAGCGGCAAAGCCTCCCCGCCGCGCACTACAGACAGGAAATGCCGCATCTCATCCAGGAACATGGCGTTGCGTTCGAAACCATCGGAAGGAGCAATATCTTCCCAGGTTTTTTGGTTTGCACGATAGATATGCAAGATGTTATCCGCATTGTCCCAACGCATTGTGCCTTCCGTACCCACGATTTCCAGCCAATGGGCAGGGGGCTGTTGATTATAACCGAGATGAACGCTGCCCACTGCACCGCTGGTGAAACGGAGGCCGATCTCGGTTGTGTCTTCGGCGGAAAGTTCCAGGTCGCTCAATTGATCAACAAATGCCCAGAGCGAATCCACTTCGCCCAACAGCCAGCGCAGGTAATCGAGCGGATGGCAGAAGGTCAGGATGGCACCACCGCCCAAGTCGGCGCGGGCAGCATATCCCTGGCGGTAATCTTCCCAGGGATGGCAGGCCGGCAGGTATTCGTTGTATTGCGCCCGGAACGAGAGCACGCGCCCGATGATGCGCTCAGCCAGCAACCCGGTCGCCTTTTGCAGTGTGGGATGGAAACGGAACTGGAACCCGACCAATACCTTTCCGCCGCCCCGCTGGAGGGCTTTCTCCAATTCATTAACCCGGTCGAAGGAATGGGAAATGGGTTTCTCCAACAGGATATGGCAACCCACTTCTGCGGCAGGGATGGCAACTTCCAGGTGCAGGGATGTGGGGTTGGCAATGATAACGGCGTTCGGTTCCCGGTCCAGGGCGCGGCGCAGGTCGGTCTCGACCGGGAACCCAGCCAGTTCGTCACCCGGAAGGGTGGAATGGTGGGAACGGAGCAGGATGATATCCCGTTCGCCCAGCGCAACCAGGTTGCGCAGGTGGCGGCGTCCGATGGAACCGAGGCCGGCGATGATGTATCTCATACCCATTCCTTACGGATAGTCTCTTTGGTAAACATGGATATAGGAATCTACACGGCAAGGATTGGTAAGGGGCGTTTGGAGTGTTTCCAGGTAGCCGGCAGCATCCAGCCTGCCTGTAATCTCCGGATGGAGTTGGAGATACCATTCTTCGATCAAGGCAACATCCGATCCATCGATCCATTGCTGGGCAAGTTCATCGTTCCACCAGCCATACTTGAGAACAATATCTGGATCTCCACTTGTTGTCGTGTAATAGCTTGCATAGATCTGGGGTGGATGAATATCCATTTCCGGCGCATATAACAG
>JBFYSM010000400.1:0-6720 GCA_041301605.1 Chloroflexota bacterium
CCGTTGACCACGGTTGCCAGGGTTTCCACCTGCGTGCCAAGAATGTCATCAATCTCGTCAGGCAGCACGAAGCACTGCTTCTCGGGGACAAGGCAGTACTCGGCGTAGCCGCCGTCGCGCATGACGCCCAGGGCGGAGGTCTTGATATCCACGCACTGGCTGGTGAGGCCCATGCGGCAGAACGAGCAGAACCCGCAGCGGATGTTGTTATCAATCGCCACGCGGTCACCGATCTTGACGTGGTGAACGTGCGAACCAACCTCAACCACCTCGCCGCAGAACTCGTGCCCAAGCACAGTATTGGGCTTGAAGTGGTGCTTGCCTTCGATGATTTTCAGGTCCGAGCCGCAGATGCCTACGGCCTTGACTTTGAGCAACACATCGTCTGGATCCTTCACGTGCGGGATGGGCTTCTCTTCGAAAACGAGATTGCCGACATCCTTGAAAACGTACGCCTTCATCATATCCATGATTTTTCTCCTTCAAAAAGATTGAATGATTGGTTATGTAGGTGCACACGTGTGCACGTATTGCTAAAATAAACCGTAGTAACGACTTTAGTCGTTCGCACTCAAGCGACTAAAGTCGCGACTACGGAACCTTTATCTCTGAATGCGGGCCGAACCGCCTTTGGCGAAGACACGTACCTGCTCGACCGTTGCCATGGTTGTATCGCCAGGGAAGGTTGTCAACAGCGCGCCGTGCGCCCAGCCCAGGTTGACGGCTTCCTGTTCCGGCTTACCGGTCAGCAGGCCGTAGAACAGACCGGATGCGAACCCGTCCCCGCCGCCAACGCGGTCGTAGACATCCAGTTCGCAGGTCGGGGCGACGAACGACTGGTCATTGATCCAGGCCACTGCGCTCCAACTATGACGGTTGGTCGAATGAACTTCACGCAGTGTGGTGGCAACAACCTTGATCTGCGGGAACTTCTTGACAACAACATCAATCATGCCGATGAAGGCAGCCGGATCGAGCTTGGATTTGGATGTGGCTTCCGGACCTTTCAAGCCCAAACCCAACTGGAGGTCTTCTTCATTGCCGACCAGCACATCCACGTTCTCGACGATGCGGGCCAATGTGGAAACAGCCTTTTCCTGTCCGCCCCAGATGTTCCAGAGCTTGGCGCGGTAGTTCAGGTCGAAAGAGACGATCGTACCGGCAGCCTTGGCAGCCTTCATGGCCTCGATAATTAGTTCACCGGTGGTTTCCGATAAGGCTGCAAAGATGCCGCCGCTGTGGAACCAGCGTACGCCGCCCGCGAAGATGGATTGCCAGTCGAAGTCACCCGGTTTGAGCAAAGCACCCGCTTCGTTGGAGCGGTTGTAGAACACGACCGGTGCGCGCACGCCCTGGCCGCGATCGCTGTAGACGGTGGCCAGGTTGGGGCCGTTGACGCCGTTGTGCTTGAACTGCTTGTAGAACGGCTTGACGCCCATCGCCCGCACGCGCTCGGCGGTCAGGTCGCCGATGGGGTAATCCACCATGGCGGTGGCGATGCCAGTGTTCAGGCGGAAGCAGTCCGACAGATTCGCGGCGCAGTTGAACTCGCCGCCTGAGACGTAGATCTGGCATTCGGTCGCTTTGCGGAAGGGGATCACCCCCGGGTCGAGGCGGTGCACCAGCGCGCCGAGGGATAGAAAATCCAAAGCGCCATTATCGAGAATCTTCAACCCATATTTGTTCATCAGCTAACCCTTTTTCCAAACCGTTGAGGTGACATCCCCGCCGCGCCCGGTCCAGTTGGTGTGGAAGTACTCGCCGCGCGGCTTGTCCAGGCGCTGGTAGGTGTGGGCGCCGAAGTAATCACGCTGGGCCTGCAGCAGGTTGGCAGGCAGGAACTCGCGACGGTAGCCATCGAAGAAGGCTAGCGCGCTGGACATGGCCGGGATAGGGATGCCTTTTTCAATTGCGGCAGCCACCACGCGCCGCCATCCCGGCTGTGCGGTCAGGACCTGCTTGGTGAAATACGGGTCGAGCAGCAGGTTGCTCAGGTTGGGGTTCTTGTCGAAGGCTTCCTTGATCTTGCCAAGGAATGCGGAACGGATGATGCAGCCGCCGCGCCACATGAGCGCGATGCCGCCGTAGTTGAGGTTCCAGTTGTATTCCCTGGCTGCCGCCCGGAAGAGCATGTAGCCCTGGGTATAGGATATGAGTTTGGACGCATAGACAGCCTGTTCCAGGTCTCCGAGTAAAGCACCCTGATCAACCGTCAGCTTTGGATCCGGGCCGGAGAGAACCTTAGATGCAGCCACACGCTCATTTTTCAAGGCAGAGAGTGCCCGCGCCAGCACGGCCTCCACTACCATCGTCAGCGGGATGCCCATATTGAGGGCCGAGATGCCGGTCCATTTGCCGGTCCCTTTTTGTTCAGCCGCGTCGAGGATCTTGTCCACCATCGGCTGGCCGTCTTCGTCTTTGTAACCCAGGATGTCACGCGTGATCTCGATCAGGTATGAGTCCAGTTTGCCGGTGTTCCAGCGGGTGAAGACGGCATGCATCTGATCGGTTGTCATTCCCAGGCCGTCGCGCATCAGATGGTAGGCTTCGCAGATCAACTGCATGTCGCCGTATTCGATACCGTTGTGAACCATCTTGACATAGTGCCCGGCCCCGTTCTCGCCAACCCAGTCGCAGCAGGGATCTTCGCCGCCATCCGGCCGCGTGACCTTGGCCGCCACTGCCTGGAAGATTGGTTTGACGTGCTCCCAGGCCGCCGGGGAACCGCCCGGCATGATGGACGGTCCGCGGCGGGCGCCCTCTTCGCCGCCGGAAACGCCCGTGCCGATGAAGAGCAGGCCCTTGGATTCGACATACGCCGTGCGGCGGATGCTGTCGTTGTAATTTGAGTTGCCGCCATCGATGATGATGTCGCCCGGCTCAAGGTGCGGGAGCAATAGTTCGATGAAATCATCCACCGGTTTCCCAGCCTGGACCATCAGCATGACGCGCCGCGGGCGCTTGAGAACCTGTGCCAGTTCCTCGAGGGAATGCACGCCGATCACATTCGTCCCTTTTGCGCCGCTGGCCAGGAAATCATCCACTTTGGAAACGGTGCGGTTGAAGACGGCCACGGTGAAGCCGTGGTCGTTCATGTTCAGGACCAGGTTCTGTCCCATGACTGCCAGGCCGATCAGGCCAATATCTGCTTTGCTCATAAAAGTTTCCCTTTCTTGGTGTGTGTAAGACCCATCCGGGTCAGGATTTCACGCGATACAACATCTCTCCCGCCCGCGGGACATACAATATGCCCTTTTCTTCGCGGTCTTTCCATTCTTCCACATTGACTTTTGCGGGATCGAGATAACCCAAATTCAAGCGTGCACAATCTTCAGTAGAAATCTTGCTTGCCAGGGTGACGCGCACGTTCGGCTTTTCGACGCCGTTCGCCATCACCCCCGAGCCGCGCATGTGCGTGCTGTGCGCCAGCACGCCCAGCGGGATGTACTTGAAGCGTTCCCAGTCGTTCAGGAAATAGGGCAGGATGTGGTAGCCGATTTCATAGATATACTTCCCATGCACGTGACTGACCACATCCAGGTGCGGGGCGTAGATGACCACCTCGCCGCCGACTGCCACTGCCGGTTCGAGTTTGTACATGGCTTTGGCGGCGGTCCAGAGTTCATCGTACATGACCGGGGCGCAGGAAAGCACACGCCGGTAGGGTTTGTCGCTCAAGATCACGTTACGTTGGGCGGACAAGTCCGCGGCGGCGCTCCAGGCTTCGAACAGATCGCCGATGAAGACGCCAGCCAGATCGTGACCATCGACAACCAGCGCGGCGAGCGTGACAGGGGTGCGGAGCCGTGTTACCGCGGCGTGGATCATCGCCCGGACCGGGGTCTCTTTCAGGCCGATGGTGCCGACAACGCCTGCCAGCGCCCCCAGCCAGTGGGTGGTGTTGATCATCTCCGGGCCGGAGATGCCGGGAAAGATGTACTTGGCGCCGCCCGAGAAACCGACCACTTCGTGCGGGAAGGTTGGGCCGAGGATGAGGATGTGATCGTATTCCAGGGCAGCCTTGTTGATGCAGATGTCCACCCGCCCGGGCAGGGACGGGTGCCAGTTCTTTCCGGCGATGGACTTGATCTCATCGGCGTCCATTGTGCCGAGGCTGGTTAGTGCGGATGGGTCGTCCCAGGCGTGGTTCAATACGTTTACACGTTGGAACGCTGTAGCACGTTCTTCTGCCGTAATACCAACCAGCTTATTGATGCTCTCTTCGCTCAATGCTGGATGTGTCCCAAGTGCGACCATGAAGTCGAGCTGTTGGGTGTCATGCAGGATTTCAACAACCATGCGGAACAACATCGGCAGCGGCAGGGAGCGGGTGTGATCGGGGATGAGCGCCAGTACCTTCTGGCGCGCGAACCGCCCGTCGAGACCCTGGTGCAGGGTTTCGAGGATCTGCTGCTCGGTGAGCAACTGTCCGTGCGGGGCGAGGGATTGGGATTGGATCATATTTGTGTTTTGTAGGGGCACAGCACCGCTGTGCCCCTACGCGAATCAAATGCCGCTAAAAGCGGAGAAACCGCCATCCACCGGGACAACGATGCCGGTTACAAAGGCCGAGGCGGGGGAGACCAGCCAGAGCAGCGCGCCGATCAGGTCGTCGGGGTAGCCGAAGCGCCCCATCGGGGTATGCCCGATGATGGACTTGCCGCGCGCTGTCAGGCGTTGCCCTGAGCTCGTCGAAGGTTCGCCGCTTTCCTTGTCGGTCAACAGGAAGCGGTTCTGTTCGGTCAGGAAGAAACCCGGGGCAATGGCATTGACGCGTATCTCCGGCGAATATTCCTGTGCCATGTGCACCGCCAGCCACTGGGTGAAGTTGCTTACCCCGGCCTTGGCGGCGGAATATGCGGCGATGCGGGTCAGCGGGCGGAAGGCGTTCATGGAGGAGATGTTCAGGATGATGCCGGACTTTTGCTCCGCCATCCGTTTGCCGAAAACCTGCGAGGGCAGGATGGTGCCCATCAGGTTCAGGTCGAAGACCCAGCGCAGGGCGTCAGCGGGCAGGTCGAAGAAGGGCTGCTCCGGGTTGGTGGTGGCGGAGGGCTTGTTGCCGCCCGCCCCGTTGACCAGGATGTCGACGCGACCGAATTTGGCGACCACTGCCTGGGCGGCGGTTTCGACGCTGGCCTTGTCGAGCACATTGCAGGCCACGCCGATGGCATACAGACCGAGTTCAGTGGCCAGGGCTTCGGCGGCCTGAGCGTTCAGATCCAGCACGGCGACGTTCGCCCCGGCCAATACAAGCGCCCGGCACATGGTGGCGCACAGGACGCCCGCGCCGCCGGTTACAACGGCGGTCTGGCCGGAGAGGTCGAAGAGTTGTTGGAAGAACGGAGTGGTCATAAAATGCCTCAATCAAACTGATTAGTGTGCGCTCTCTAGCGCAAACGGTTGGCGTTCTCTAATCCAATACAAACGGCTTCAAATGCCGGATGAAATGCTTTTCCAGGTTGGCGGCGTAGGCCTCCGGGTTGGCGCGCAGGATGTCCATGAAGCGGGTGTAGAAGCGCATCTCGCCGGTGGCCGTTTTATCGGTCAGGACCGAGCCGAAGGTCACGTGCAGGATCTCGCGGGCATCGAACTGGTCGAGCAGGGCAGGCCAGTCCGTGATCGTTCCCGGCAGGGGAGCACGTTCCAGTTCCGCTGAAACATGATAGCTGGCCCGGTCGTGTTCGTAACGTTCGCGGGCATAGATGTAAATTTCCTTGAAGAATTCCCGATCCACTGCACCAATGGTGCGCAGGGCTTCGAGATAACTCGTCCCGGCGGTCTTGAGATGAACAAGGCCGCGTGACAAGCGGGCAGCGATGGGGTAGATGCTGAATTTGTCGGAGCCGGAATGCAGGCTGAGTTTATAAGGCCCGAAGTTGCGGGCAATGGCGGCGTGACCGGCGAAATCGGTTTCGAAGGCGGCCAGGTCGCCGATGTAATCCACTCCCTTTTCAAAGCGACCTAAATAGCGCGGCGCCAGGCTGACCCACTTCACCCCCAACTTTTTCAGCATAATCGCAATATACAGGTGCTCTGTGTGCGAGGTGGGCTGGTCAGTTTCATCTACGGAGACTTCGAATTCGAACGGGCGCGACCCGGCAGCCTGCTCCAGGTAATGATACATCATGGCTACATGGGCAACGGCCTTTCCATATTTCACGACGGCCTTAAGCAGGGTCGCTTCGTCAAATGACAACCAAAGCCCCTCGATATCAAAGCCTTTGCCGAGTAATCCACTGGCTTGTGGCTGGACATCGACGGGCAACATTGCGGCGAGTTCACGCAGTTCGCCCAGGCTGGCGGTTTCGGCGCGGTTATCCACATGGGCGCCGGGATCGATGGTGTAGAAGGTGTAGCCGTATTCCAGGCAAGCATCGATATCTTCGGGAGTTTTCAGATGGTCGGCGTCCGCGCCGTGGAGGTCGCGCCAGCCTTCGGCGAAGATGCCCCAGGTTGCGTCATCCATTACCTGCTGGGGGGTGCGGTTGGTGCGGGCCATCTCGCGGATGGATTGCTGGGTAAAGACCGGGACGATCTTCCCATCCATGGCGCGGGCGGCGTGCACGTGACCGGGTGTGGCCAGGCCGAGGCGGTCTCCCATCCCGGCGGATGTCGCCAGCCCGACCGGCTGCGGCTTCAGCCAGGCCAGGTGTGTGCGCAGTGCGGTGGCGTTTCGCGGGGTTTTTGCACCCAGGATGAGGGTTTGGCTGCCGAGTT
>JBFYSM010000429.1:0-3684 GCA_041301605.1 Chloroflexota bacterium
CTGTGTTGTGCAACTTCAACTGGCGACCCAACAACGTCTTCAAGAAAGCCGCTGATGGAACACGGCATTACGTGGGCGGTTCCATCAAATCGCTGGCTGATCTGGAGAACCTAGAACCACCAACGCCGCTCGATGACCAGCTCCGTCATCTGGAGCGGTATCTTCGCGCCGCGCAGGGGACAGGCGTAGGCATCATCCCCAACCTGACCTCGTTCTTTGATAGCGCCATGCTGGCGATCGGTGTGACCGAGTCGCTTTACCTGTTCTACGATAACCTTCCGCTGCTGGAGAAACTAATGGACATTCTGCTCGAGCATCAGGAAAAAGTGATGCGGGCGGTGCTCGATCGTTTCAACACGGACGTAGCGCTGGTGATGGTCAATGATGATATTGGCTACAACTCCGGCTTGTTGATCCATCCGAAGATGTTCATGGAAATTTTCCCAAAGCGCATGAAGCGGCTGATCGCGCCCGCAAAGGAGCACGGCAAATTGGTGCTCATGCATACAGATGGTAAGATGGATAACATCCTGCCTATCCTTTACGAAGTTGGCATTAACGTTGCTCATCCCATCGAGCCCGAGTCCAACAATATTTTTGAATTAAAAAAGAAATGGGCGGGGAAGATGGCACTGATCGGCAACATCCCCACGCCGCTACTAGCGTACGGGAGCGTGGGGGAAGTTGACGAAATGGTACGCGAGTATTGCGCCAAACTTGCGCCGGGAGGCGGGTACACGCTCGGTTCGTCCACCAGCATCATGGATGGCGTCCGCCCGGAGAATTTTGTCGCCATGATCGAAGCGGTGCACAAGTATGGTCGCTACGGTTCGCTTGGAAAAGCAGAATGATATAGCATCGAATAACACGAACTTGCGAATCCTTCGGGATATTCGCGACATCGTACCCGCAGGATAAATTCGATGCAAAGAACAACCAGACTGCAAGGAGTAATATCATGGATAAAATTTTGGAAATAATTTACAACGGCATCCTCGACGGCGACCAAAAAGCGGTTGCACAGGATGTGCAGGTCGCGCTGGATGCCGGTCTCGCCCCCGACGATATTCTCAAGAACGCGCTTGTGACCGCGATGGGCGAAGTGGGGCGCCGCTTCGAGGCTGGGGAGTACTTCGTTCCCGAAATGCTGATTGCGGCGCGTGCCATGCAAGGTGGATTGAAATTGCTCAAGCCACGTCTCGTGCAGAACGGTGTGGCAGCGATCGGTAAGGTAATAATCGGCACCGTGGCAGGCGACCTGCACGATATTGGCAAGAACCTGGTTGGCATGATGCTGGAGGGTGGCGGGTTCGAGGTCATCGACCTGGGTGCGGATGTCAAACCCGAAACCTTCGTCGCCGCGGTACGCGAGCACAGGCCAGACATCATCGGTTTATCGGCCTTGCTGACCACAACCATGCCCAAAATGATCTCCACCATCCAGGCATTGGAAGAAGCCGGTCTGCGCAAGCAGGTGAAGGTGATGATCGGCGGTGCGCCCGTCACCGAGGAATATGCTAAAAAGATCGGTGCGGATGGTTTCGCCTACGATGCCAGTCTCGCGGTCAAAGTGGCGCGCTCGTTGATCGAACAGAAATGAATTCGCTAGAACGTTTCCAAAAACGACTGCGCGGCGAACCGGTGGACCGTCCGCCGAACTTCGATATCCTGATGACTTTCGCCGCGCATTACATCGGCTATCCGCTGGCATCCTATTACCACGACCATCGCGTGCTGGTGGATGCCAACCTGTCCGTGCTCGAAGCGTTTGACCTGGACATCGTACAGGCCATCTCCGACCCGTTCCGCGAAGCGGCGGATTTCGGCCTCGAGGTGGAATTCTCCGAGAACAATCTGCCCGTGAATCGGGAACCGTTGATCGTGGAACTGGATGATATTAAGCGGCTCGTTCCACCGAACCCGGGGACCGGTCCGCGGATGAGTGACCGGGTCGAGGCGGTAAGATTATTCCGAGAACGCGTCGGTGGCGAGGTTCCCATTATGGGATGGGTGGAGGGCGCTTTAGCCGAAGCCGCGGATCTGCGCTCCGTCTACCTGACGATGACCGACCTTGTTCGACGTGCCGATTGGCTGGAAGAACTACTCGAGATTTGCGTGAATGTGGAAATCGCGTTCGCCCGCGCACAAGTCCAGGCTGGCGCTGATATCATCGGTCTAGGTGACGCGGTGGCTTCGCAAATTTCCCCCGCCATGTACCGGCGTTTTGCCTTGCCGTACGAGCAGCGCATTTTCTCCGCTGTGCACGAGATGGGGGCCTTGACCCGTTTGCACATCTGCGGTAACACCACCCGCATCCTGTCCGATATGCTGGAGAGCGGTGCCGACATCATCGATCTGGACTGGATGGTGAACATGAATTCTGCTGCCGAAAAGTTCGGTGACCGCGTGTCATTTTGCGGCAATGTGGACCCGGTGGCGATCATGATGCAGGGAACACCAGAAAAAGTTTACGAAGCGACTCAGCGCTGCATGACGTGGGGCGGTCCGCGCAGCATCAGCGGAGCCGGGTGCGAGATCCCGGATGGAACGCCCGAAGAGAATTTTCATGCCCAGACACGGGCACTGCGTGATATTGCAAGCCACAACTAAATTCCTGCTGGAATCCTATAAAAGGATCACATAATGGAACCCTATCAGCCTACGCTTGAATCCATCTCAACACACACCGTTCCGGATTGGTACCAGGATGCCAAGCTGGGCATCTTCGTCCACTATGGTCTCTTCTCTGTCCCTGGCTGGGCGGTCGTCAGCGAGGGGGGGATTATGCAAACGCTTAAGAAAATGGGTTGGTCCGGTCATTTACGTGTCAACCCATACTCCGAGTGGTACCTCAACACCCTGAGAATTGAGGGCAGCCCTACGCAGGAATATCACTGGAATACTTTTGGTCCGGATTTTTCTTACGATGATTTTGTGCCGCGTTTCAACGAGGCGAATAAACGTTGGGACCCGGATGCCTGGGCGGCGCTCTTTGAACGAGTCGGTGCGCGCTATGTTGTGTTGACCAGCAAGCACTGTGAAAGTTTCCAACTCTGGCCATCGGCGCATCCCAACCCGTTCAAGAAGGATTACACTGCAAAGCGTGACATCGTTGGCGAACTAGCATCTGCAGTACGCGCCCGCGGAATGCGCATGGGACTCTACTATTGTGGCGGTTTCGATTGGACATTCAATACGGTACCCCTCACCACCGCCGCGGACCTAGGACTGAGCATTCCGCAAAGTCCCGAATACATCGAGTATTGCACGAGCCACTGGCACGAATTGATTGAACGCTATCAGCCATCGGTGATGTGGGGCGATGTGGGCTTTCCTTTCAAAGCGGATGTCCCGACACTGTTCGCCCACTATTACAACAATGTACCTGAGGGAGTTATCAACGACCGCTTCTACCAGGTGGATCCTGTTCCCTTGAAAAAACTCCTCCGGATTCCGGGAATGCGAGGACTGGTGAATCGGACTCTTACAAAAGCGTTCCTGGATGGCAAGACATCCACACCCACCGTCCACTCTGATTTCACCACGCCGGAGTATTCCTCGAACCGGGTACTGACGGCCAAGAAGTGGGAGACGTGCCGCGGTCTCGGTTATTCATTCGGTTACAACCGCAACGAAACTGCCGCGCACATGCTCACCGTCGAAGAGTTGATCCGGATGTTCGTG
>JBFYSM010000456.1:0-3546 GCA_041301605.1 Chloroflexota bacterium
TGCTACATCCTGGATACCGCCGCAGCCATCGAGAACATCCTGCTTGCCATCCATGACCTGGGGTTGGGAGGCGTATGGGTGCTGACCTGCAGTCCGCGTGATATCCGCAAGCTGCTCGATATCCCACTGCACTGGAAGATCATCTCGATCATCCCGTTCGGTTATTATGATCCGCATGATCCGGTTAATATCCCCACCCGCACCAGGAAACCTTTGAAAGATATTGCATTTCTGAACAGTTTGGATCACCCCATCGAATAACCTGTAATATCTTTGATGTGTGGAAAACAGAATGACCAAACGACTTCTTATCTTGAAAGGCAGCCCGCGTGAAAAGGGTAATAGCGCCATCCTTGCTGACCGGGTGGCTGCTGGCGCGCAAGAAGCCGGCGCGGATATCGAGAGCATTAACCTGCATACCCTGGATATCCGTCCATGCGATGCCTGCGACGCTTGCCAGGAAAATGGTGGGGTTTGCATCATCGGTGATGATATGCAGACCATCTACCCTAAACTGCTCCAGGCAGATTCCATTATTTTAGCCAGCCCGGTCTACTGGTTCACGATCAGTGCGCAGTTGAAACTCTGCATCGACCGCTGGTATGGGCTTCAGTCATCCGGGTGGAAAAAGATGGCTGGTAAACAAGTTGGCGTTGTTCTAACCTATGGCGATACCAACCTGTATACCTCTGGCGGGATCAACGCCATCCATACCTTCGAGAGCATATGTCGCTTCCTGCGCATGGAGATTGTCGGGATCGTTCACGGCACAGCCGGGGATATCGGTGATGTGGAAAAAAAACCGGAACTGATGCAAAGAGCTTATCAACTTGGAAAGCGCCTCGGCGCGCACAAGGAGACAGAATGACAACCGTTGAAGCAACTGTGAAACGCCCATCCGGCATGAAGGGCTTCATGATCGTCTGGGCAGGCCAGATCATCTCGGTTCTGGCTTCCAACATGACCGGCTTTGGCATGACCCTCTGGATGTACAAGCAAACCGAAAGCGCCACAGCCATGGCCGGCATGCAAGTAGCCTTCATCCTGCCGTTCCTGCTCCTCTCGCCCATTGCCGGGGTTCTTGTGGACCGCCATAACCGCAAGTTGATGATGATGGTCAGCGACCTGACAGCCGTCCTCTCTACTGCGGCAATCTTTATCCTGTACGCCACAGGCAACCTGGAATTCTGGCATATGTACGTTGCCAACGTTATCAACGGCCTGGGGAATACCTTCCAGTGGCCGGCCTATTCCGCGGCTATCAGCACCATGATCCCGAAGGAACAATACGGGCGCGCCAATGGCCTGATGTCGTTGATCGATGCCGGGCCGGGCATCCTTTCGCCCATGCTGGCGGGAATTATCCTGGCCCTCCCCATCACCAAACCCTTCGATGGCTTTGCCTTGATCATGTTGATCGACCTGCTGACCTTCTTCCTGGCCATCGGTGCCCTCCTGATCGTGTTCGTCCCCCAGCCGGAGAAGACGGTCGAAGGTCAAAAGGAGAGGGGCAACATTTGGAAAGAGGCTGCCTATGGCTTTACATATATTTTCAAACGCCCCAGCCTGCTCGGTTTGCAGATGGTCTTCTTCGTGGGTAACCTGTTCTCCGGCATGGGCTTTACCATCCTGGCTCCCATGATCCTGGCCCGTACAAACCAGAACAGCCTGATCTTTGGTTCAGTGCAAACTGCCGGCGCGGTCGGGGGCGTCATTGGCGGTGTGATCATGAGTGCCTGGGGCGGCTTCAAGAAACGCACCCACGGGGTGTTGCTGGGCTGGATCTTGTGCGGTCTGTCAATGGCCATGCTGGGCTTCGGTTCGAACCTGCCGATGTGGGTAGCCTTCATGCTGCTCAACATGCTTCTTGTGCCGCTGATCAACACCTCCAACCAATCCATCTGGCAGGCCAAAGTGGCCCCGGATGTCCAGGGACGCGTCTTCTCAGCCCGGCGTCTGATCGCCTGGTTTACGAACCCGATTTCGCCCATCATTGCCGGAACGCTGGCGGACTTCGTCCTGGAACCATCCATGCAGACAACCAGCGGACTCTCCAACGTCTTTGGCGGCGTCTTCGGCACCGGACCCGGGGCCGGGATGGGGCTGCTGCTGTTCTTCACCGGATTGATGGCGGCCCTGGTGGGCGTTGTCGGTTATTTCATCCGCCCGATCCGGGACGCGGAGAAAATCCTGCCCGACCACGATCAACTGGAAAAGGTTGCAGCGACCGCAGCGAGTGACTAGGAGCAACATGTCCAATCAACCCATTCCCAAACGCCCCGGCGGTATGACTGGTCTCACCATTGTGATGATCGGCCAGGCGGTTTCCATCCTGGCATCTGGCATGACCGGTTTTGCCCTGGCCATCTGGGTCTTCCAGGAAACCAGCAGCGCCACTGCATTGGGTGGCATGCAGGCCGCCTTCACCATCCCTTATCTCTTGTTGATCCCGATCGCCGGGGTGCTGGTGGACCGCTACAACCGCAAGTTGATGATGATGGTCAGTGACCTGGCGGCGGGTCTCGGCACGATCTCGATCCTGATCCTGTTCGCGACCGGCAAATTACAGGTCTGGCACTTCTATGTTGTCAACGCGGTAGTTGCCCTGGGGAATGCCTTCCACTGGCCGGCTTATTCGGCCGCGATCACGACCATGGTGCCCAAGGAACAATATGGGCGTGCCAATGGCATGATGTCGCTGGTGCAAACCGGCCCAGGCGTTGTTTCCCCGATCCTGGCCGGAGCATTGCTGCCTGTCATCGGCTTGAAAGGTATCCTGCTGGTTGATATTGCAGCCATGCTGGTGGCGGTTGGAGCCCTGCTGCTGGTGCGGGTGCCCAATCCCGAGAAGACGGTCGAGGGTCAGGCGGGCAAGGGCAACCTTCTCCGGGAAGCTGCTTTTGGTTTCAAGTACATCTTCAAGCGCCCCAGCCTGCTTGGATTTGTCATCATTCTTTTCGTTGCCAACCTGTTCCTGGGTTTCCCCAACAGCGTCCAGGTACCGATGATCCTATCCCGGACGGGCAATGACAGCGTAGTGCTCGGATCCATCCAGACCGCTGCATCCATCGCAATGGTAGCCGGCAGCCTGATCGTCAGCGCCTGGGGAGGTTTCAAGCGCCGGATGAACGGGTTCATCCTGGGGTGGGGAATATTCTGTGTGTTTGGGTTGATCGTTTTCGGGCTTGGCCGAGGCATGGGTGTATGGATCCCCTCCCTGATGCTCGGCTGCCTCACGATCCCGCTGGGGAACGCATCCAGCCAGGCCCTGCTTCAGGCCAAGGTTGCACCGGATGTGCAGGGACGTGTCTTTTCCGCCCGCCGCCTGCTGACCTGGGCGCCGGATATGTTCACGCCTATCGTTGGCGGGGCGCTGGCGGATTATGTGATGGAACCGGCTATGCAATCCGGTGGATGGCTGGCTGATGCATTCGGCTGGCTGGTGGGAACAGGGCCAGGATCGGGGATGAGCCTGATCATGTTTTTCTTTGGCGTACTCAGTCTGCTAACGGTGCTGGCATGCGTCATGATCCCGGTTGTCCGGAA
>JBFYSM010000470.1:0-3379 GCA_041301605.1 Chloroflexota bacterium
GATGGGATTGTTCTGGAACGGCTGGTTCATCTGGGCAGCGTTGATCTTCCTGCTTGGGCGCGCCTACGCTGAACCCCTCGACCTGATCACCGAACTCGACCCGCGCCGGAAAGCGCTTGCGATGCTGATGCTGGTTGTCTTCATCCTGGTTCTTACCCCGGTCCCCTTCACGGTTTTCTAGCATGGTACGTGCCATCCGCTTCTTTTGCCTGGCATGTATTGCAGGGATCTTGGTGGCTTGCGGGCCAACCCCTGCAACGGAGACGCCCGCGCCAACCACATCCGCTGAGGTGGTTCCATCTGGAACACAGGAACCGGTATCCACCTCCGCACCTGCCATCCCTGTTCATGCCGAGGCGTTGAAAGGGATCAAGGTTCACATCTGGCATGTCTACATGGGCCTGGCTGAGGAAGCCTTTACCAGCCAGTTGATGGCATTCAACTCGACGAATGAGTGGGGCATTGCGGTCTACCAGACTGCCTATGCAAGTTATACCGAACTTCTGGAGGCTGTGGATGCATCCCTGGCAGGCGGCGGATCACCCGACCTGGTGGTGCTCCTGCCCGAACAGGCCTTATCTCTGCAAACTGCGCTTGTAGATTTGAACCTGTATGTCCACGAACCGCAATGGGGAATGAGTGAAACCGACCTGGCGGACATCCCTTCCGTGTTCTGGATGCAGGACGAAGTAAACGGGCTCCGTCTGGGAATCCCTGCCCAACGCACGGCGCGCTTGTTGGCTTACAACCAAACCTGGGCCTCCGAGTTAGGATCCAACGCCTTGCCACTGACGGCAGAGGAGTTCCAGCAGCAAGCCTGCGCGGCCAACAACTCCAAGCGCCTGGATGCAAATCCCGGCAACGATGGCTACGGCGGCTGGATCATCGATGTTGACCCGTACACGGTGCTGTCCTGGTTTTCGGCTTTCGGCGGCGGCGTGATGGAGGGGGATGCCTACCAGTTCACGAACGATGAAAACCTGGCCGCGTTGGCGTATTTGAAAAACCTGTATGATACCAATTGTGCCTACCTTTCCACCGAGCCCAACCCTTACCTTTCGTTTGCCAACCGTTCGGGACTTTTTGCAACGCTCAACCTGGGCGAATTGGGGATGATGGCAGAAATGCTGTCGCTGGCCGGGAACCGGGATGACTGGACGGTGCTGCCCTTCCCCGGCGAGGAGCCTGCACTCGTCACATTTGGTCCATCCTACAGTCTGCTGAAATCGACCGATGCAGAACAACTGGCTGCCTGGCTCTTCCTGCGCTGGTTGCTCTCGCCGGAGAACCAGGCCGAATGGGCGCGGACGACCGGCCTGTTCCCGCTGCGGATATCTTCTATCGATCTGCTTGCCGATTACCGCACCAATCATCCCCAATGGGGTGCAGCAGTTGACCTGCTCCCGTTTGCGAAAGGAGCACCCCAGCGAGCCTCCTGGATGCAGGTGCGTTACGTGCTGGGAGATGGCTTGTCCTATCTCTTCCGCATGAATACTCCGGTGGAAAACCTGGAGAACATCCTGGCTGAAATGGATGTGCTGGCGCAGGAGTTGGAGGAAAAGTAAGGTTTGGTGAAAATAAAACCAAAGTTCTACGTGGTTTGGAAGGGGCGCAAAACGGGGGTCTTCTCCAGTTGGGATGAATGCGCCGCCCAGGTACAGGGTTACCCGGATGCGGAATACAAATCCTTTCCCAGCCTGGCAGCCGCTGAACAGGCCTTCCAGGGGAAATACAAGGATTTTAAAGGCAAAGCATCCGCCAGCGTGAACTGGCTGTTCGCGCCAGAACCCCCCATCACCGAGAGTTATGCTGTCGATGCAGCCTGCTCCGGAAGCCCCGGCCGGCTGGAATATCGCGGCATGCACACCGGGACGGGAAAACAGTTCTTCCACCAGGGGCCTTTCGAGAACGGCACGAACAATGTCGGCGAGTTCCTGGCACTGGTACATGCGCTGGCATATTCGAAGCAAGAGGGGAGTGAGAGCCCCATCTATTCGGATTCCGAAACGGCCATTTCATGGGTAAAAGCGAAGAAGTGCAAGACCGAACTCATCCCGGATGACAAGAATGCACCGCTGTTCGATCTCATTGCCCGCGCCGAGTCCTGGCTGGCCGAAAATGAGTACCCGAACAGCATCCTGAAATGGGATACCGTGGCCTGGGGCGAGATCCCGGCGGACTTCAACAGGAAGTGAAAACGCATTACAATACTGGTTGACAAGTGAGGTCGATATGCCCATCTACGAATACACCTGTGAAGATTGCGAGAAGGTTTTCGAGGAACTGCGCTCGATGAGCCAGGCAGATGCTCCAATCAAGTGCGCCATCTGCGGTGGTACGCATACCAGGCGTAAACTGTCGGTCTTCTTTGCCGAGAGCGGCGGCAAGGCCGTCTCCGGCATGTCAGAGCACTCCTGCGATTCGTGCGCGGGAGGAAACTGCGCAAGTTGCGGGCATTGAATTTTTCAACACAACGGACACGAAGGGCACAACGTTTGGACATCCCAGAGGATCCTTCGTAACCTTTGTGATAATTCTTTTCTGGAGGCAGTAATGGAATTCACACAACTTGGTCGAACCGGCTTGAAAGTCTCCCGGCTGTGCCTGGGAACGATGAACTTCGGTCCGCACACCAGCGAGGCGGACTCGTTCGCCATCATGGATAAAGCCCTCGAACTGGGCATCAATTTCTTCGATACTGCCAACGTCTATGGCTGGAAGACTGGCGAAGGCGTGACCGAGAAGATCATCGGCAAATGGTTCGCCCAGGGGGAACAGCGGCGGGAAAAGGTGGTCATCGCCACCAAGGTTTACGGCCGGATGGGCGATTGGCCGAACCAATCCCGGCTCTCGGCCAGGCACATCCGTGAGGCGGTCGAAGGCTCCCTCAAGCGCATGCAGACCGATTACATCGATCTTTACCAGATGCACCACATGGACCGGGAAACACCGTGGGAAGAGGTCTGGCAGGCGATGGAGATCCTGGTCCAGCAGGGCAAGGTTTTATATGTTGGCTCATCCAACTTTGCCGGCTGGCACATTGCCCGGGCCCAGGAAACGGCCCGGTCGCGCCACTTCCTGGGGTTGGTCTCGGAACAGAGCCTGTATAACCTGGCGGAACGTATGGTGGAACTGGAAGTCATCCCGGCCTGCCGGGCTTATGGCCTGGGCGTGATCCCCTGGAGCCCGCTGGGGGGTGGTTTGCTGGGTGGAGCCCTGGAAAAGATGGAGAAGGGCAGGCGCGCTGCGGAGAACGTTCAGAAGGAGATCGAGAAACGCCGCCCGCAGTTGGAGACCTATGAAGCCTTCTGCAAGAGCCTGGGCGAGAAACCGGCTGACGTGGCCCTGGCCTGGCTGCTGCATAACCCGGTTGTCACCG
>JBFYSM010000479.1:0-3993 GCA_041301605.1 Chloroflexota bacterium
TTAATTTACCACTCCTGCTTATACCGGACACCTCTCATTCCCAAAGAGAGCCGCGTTATTACGTACTCGGCCACACACTTGCAGGCAGACGATTGTTCATTGCTTTTACCGTTCGCAAAGATAAGATCCGGGTCATATCTGCACGCGAGATGAGCCGAAAGGAGAGAATGATTTATGAAGAAACAAGTTCCTGACTTCAAGAACGATGACGAAGAGCGCGAGTTCTGGAGCAAGAATGATTCTTCCGAGTACCTGGATTGGAAGAAGGCTGACCGCGCCCTGTTCCCGAATTTAAAACCATCCACGCGTTCGATCTCCATCCGGCTGACTCAACCTGTTCTGGACGCACTGCGCCAGATCGCCAATGAGCGCGATGTACCTTACCAATCCCTGATCAAGATGTTCTTGCAGGAACGGGTCGAAAGCGAGTTGAGAGCGAGACAAATACCAAACAGCGGATAAAAATAAGGACTGGTGAAAACCAGTCCTTTTCAATGTGACGATCACCTTCGCGAAGCACTCCCGCAGGGAGCCAGGTAGCCGTCACATGTTGTGCTGCTATTTCTTCCCAAACTTCTTCTTCAGGATATCCTCCAGCGTGGGCTGGCCGATCTCCTGCAGTTCGTAGCGCACGCGCTGGTGCGGCTTGTTGATCTTGATAATGCGGGTCAGGTCGATCGGCGTGCCGATGATGACCATATCCACATCGGAGGCGTTGATGGTCGCTTCGAGGTCGCGGGTCTGTGCCTCTCCGTAGCCCATGGCCGGCAGGATCGGGCCGGTCTTGGGATATTTCTTGTAGGTGGCGGCAATCGACTTGACCGCGAACGGGCGCGGGTCGACGATTTCCTTGGCGCCGAAGCGCCTGGCAGCCACGTAGCCGGCGCCGTAGGCCATCTCACCGTGGGTCAGGGTGGGGCCATCTTCGATCACCAGCACCCGCTTGCCTTGGATGGCGGCCGGGTCATCCACGAACAGGGGTGAAGCGCCTTCGATAACGACGGCATCCGGGTTGAGCTTGCGCAGGTTATCGCGCACTGCGATGACCGCATCCGGGTTGGCAGTATCGACTTTGTTGATGACAAACACATCCGCGTCGCGGGTGTTCGTTTCGCCGGGATGGTAGCTGCTCTCGTGGCCGGGGCGGTGCGGGTCGGCCACCACGATCTTCAGGTCCGAAACGTAGAATGAGAAGTCATTGTTCCCGCCGTCCCACAACACGATATCCACTTCCTTCTCGGCCTGGCGCAGGATGGCTTCGTAATCCACACCGGCATAGACGATCACGCCGTTGTCGATATGCGGTTCGTATTCCTCGCGCTCCTCGATGGTACATTCGTGCTTGTCGAGATCGGCATAGGTGGCGAAGCGCTGCACGGCCTGTTTGACCAGGTCGCCATAGGGCATCGGGTGGCGGATGGCCGCAACCTTGTACCCCATGCCGCGCAGGATGAGCGAAACACGCCGGGTGGTCTGGGATTTCCCCGAACCGGTGCGCACCGCGCAGACCGAGACAACCGGCTTGGTGGATTTGATCTGGGTGGATTTCTCACCCATCAGGCGGAAGTCTGCGCCCAGGGCGTTGACCAGGGAAGCCTTGTGCATCACGTATTCGTGCGGCACATCCGAGTAGGCGAAGACAACTTCATCCACTTTGAGTTTCTTGATGAGTTCTGGCAGTTCTTCCTCGGCGTAGATCGGGATGCCCTTGGGGTAGAGGTCGCCGGCCAGTTCCTTGGGGTAGAGGCGGCCTTCGATATCGGGGATCTGGGTGGCGGTGAAGGCGACCACTTCGTAATCCTTGTTGCCGCGGAAGAAGGTGTTGAAGTTGTGGAAGTCGCGCCCGGCGGCTCCCATGATGAGGGTACGGATTGGCATGTGTGAGTCTCCTTGAAAGATTTATAGTGGTGGTCGAGTAGTCCCGAACGAAGTGAGGAACGTATCGAGACCACCGATTACGGCATAATATGATGGCCTCGATACGCCCAAAGAGCACTGGCTACTCGACCATCAAATTGTCCCTGAAATCTACATCACTTCTGGGGCTGTGATGCCCAACAACAACAAGGCATTGGCAAGTGCCTGCTGTGTGGCGGCAACCAGGCGCAAACGAGCATCCCGCACCTGCGGTTCAGCGTGGATGACCGGGCAGGCATCGTAGAAACTGGCAAAGGCCCTGGCGATTTCATAGGCAATACTGGCAATTACCAGCGGCTTGTACTCCGCCGCGGCCTGCTGCACTTCACTTGGAAACCGGGAAATCATATCGATCAATTCGATTTCTGCCGGATGCAGTTCATAGGTAAACCCAACGTTCCAACCTTCCAACGTTTGCACGTTTGCACGTTTCAGGATGGAATTACAACGCACATGAGCATACTGGATATACGGCGCGGCCTGCCCGTTGAAATCCAGGGCGGATTTCCAATCGAAGGTGACCAGCTTGGTATTCTCACGCGCCAGGATGGGATATTTCAGCGCGCCCAACCCAACCGCCTGGGCTACCTTTTCGAGTTGCTCCTCAGTCAGAGAAGGATTCTTCTTGCGGGCTTCTTCCTGTGCCCGGGCTGTGGCCTCGCGCAGTAGATCTTCGAGCAGGACAACCGTCCCTTCGCGGGAAGAGACAACCACATTCCCTGGTAATGTCACCAGTTCGTATGCAATATGGCTGCATTTCTGCGCTGGTTCGTAACCGGCAATCTCCAGAATTTTAAACACCTGGGTGAAGTGCAGCGACTGGCGCACGTCAACAAGATAGAGCGACTTTTCCAGATCGGGATAATCGGCGAACTTGTGCTTCACCAGTGCCAGGTCTTCGGTGGCGTAGAGGGCGGTCTCGTCCGAGCGCAGGATAACCGCCGTGCGGTACTTTTCCTTCTCCAAGCCGAGCACCTCGTCAATCTTGACGAGCACCGTCCCTCCCTGCGGGCGTTCGTCGGTGGCGATGCCGCGACGGACGAGTTCCTCTACGATCTCCTTGCCCGGCTTTTCTTCCTGGCTGTTGAAATAATATACATCGAAGCGGATATCGAGGGCGGCATACATCTGGCGGAAACCCTCCAGCGACCACTCACGCGTCCGCTCCCAGAGTGCCACCACCTCGGGATCGCGCTGGTCCCAGCGGGCATAGACGGCGCGGACTTCTGTTTCGAGGTCGGGATCTTCCTCCAACCGCTTGGAAGCCTCGGCATAGATTTCACCCATCCACTTGGTTATATCCGCCGCTGGCTGCTCATCCTGGTGGTATTTCAGGTAGCCCCACAGCCACTTGATAACGTGTAAGCCCATGTCGCCAGGGTAGTTGGCACGCACCACATCGAATCCCGCAAACTCCAGGATGCGGCAGATGGCATCGCCCAGGATCGTCCCGCGCAAGTGTCCGACATGGAAGGCCTTGTGCGTGTTCGGGTGGGAAAATTCCACCATCACGCGTGACCCGGTGCGGAGTCCAGCCCCGAAGTGGTTCTTCTGCTCCAACACGGAGTCGACAACGCGACCGGCGTAAGTTGCGGTTTCAAAGTAAAAATTGAGATAGCCCTTGGTCGCTTCGATATGACCAATCCCCACTTGCTGGGCGAGGAATTCCTTCACCTGTTCGGCGATCTGCTGGGCGCGCTGCGGCACAGGGATGCCCTGGCCCTTCCCGGCCCGCGCTTCGTTGGCTGCAACCTGGAAGAAAGATGTGGAAGTGCCCCATTCCCCACTGAACGGGATGGGAACCCATTTCAATTCCGCTGCAGGGATATCCTTCCCGGCAAGGAATTCCAATATCCTGGCCTCAAGCTCTTTTTGTTCTCGGTCAAACATGGGTCACCTATTTTGCATGCAGGGAGGGATTATAACATGGGGAGGAATTTCACCCTCCCAGAAGCGCAACAGCGGGAGACCGCCATCTCGAACGAGATGCTCCCGCTGTATCAGATCGAATCGTTCCTGAATTTGAATTATTCGTATCTTCTCAAAAAGAAGGGGAAAGTTGGGGGGTGTGCGGGC
>JBFYSM010000515.1:0-2700 GCA_041301605.1 Chloroflexota bacterium
CCGTTCGGACCGGTCAGCGCGAGGTGTTCCCCGGCGCGCACCTGGAGCCGGAGGTCGGCCAGCAGGGGCGCATGGCCAGGGTAGCCGATGGACAGATGCTCGGTGACGAGGATATCGCGGCTCTGGTGTGCTGGAGCGTTGAACTCGAGCTTGATCTGCCAGGAAGGTTTCGGTTTTTCGACGCGTTCATCCGAATCGATGTATCGGTCCAGCTTTTTTTCGCGCGAGAGGGCTTTCCTGGCAACCTTCTTGGCATAGCGGCGGACTCCCGGCTGGCGGGAGGTGGTCGTGAGTTCGACGCTCAGGGCCTGTTGTTTGGTACGGGCGATATCCTGCTTCATGCGGCGGATCTCGGCCACCTGGTCGCGGTACTCGTCCCATTGCTTTTGGCGCTCGGCCAGGAACTGTTCGAGATACTGGCTGTAGTTGCCGGCATATTCGCGGACGGTGTGCGTCTCGGCATCCAGGTCGAGGATGTGGTTGACGGTGTTATCCAGGAAGGCCCGGTCATGCGAGACGATCAGCGTCGCGCCCGGGTAACGCCGCAGCCAGCCCTCCAGCCATTCTAGCATCTGGATATCCAGGTGGTTGGTGGGTTCATCCAGCAGGAGCAGGTGCGGGGAATCGAGAAGCAGGCGGGCCAGCAGCAGGCGCGTCTTCTGACCGCCGCTCAACCTGCTGACTAACATTTCTGGAGAAATCTCGGCCAATCCCAAAGATGTTAGAACGTTGGCATGTTCCACGTTGGATGAACTTGACAACGTGTCAACGAGTTCGTCGTACCTGTTTTGGAGGGCTTTATCGGAGGGATTTTCAGCCAGGGCCGCCGCCAACTCAACCAGAGCGGATTCAGTATCCCGAACCGGCGTGGGCGCGCAGGCCTCGGCCAGGGTTAGGGACGGGTCGAGATCGAAACCCTGGGGCAGGTAGCCGATGCGGATATCCGACCGCGTCTGTGCCACCGTGCCGGAATCGGGAGATTCCAGCCCGGCCAGGATGCGCAGCAGCGTGCTCTTACCGCAGCCGTTCGGGCCGATCAGGCCCAGGCGGTCGCCGGCAGAGATATTGAAGGTGATATCCTGGAGTACGGTGTGGATGCCGTAGGATTTGGTGATGTGATGTGCAGAGAGCATGGAAGATCCTGTAGGCCCCTTGCGGGGTGCTTCGCGAAATACAAAACCGGGGGCATACGCCCCCGGCTGTTTCTAAGTAATACTGACCCTCATGGGTCGGTATGGCTGATGGTCGCAGCGGACTGCTCGCTCAGCCAAAAACCAGCGGGTTAATCTGCCCGGAAAGCGTTGGTTTTTCTACAGGTTCTTTATCATCCGATGCTCCTGAATCGTTACGACAGCGGGATTATATCACGTAGGAACTGCACCGTTCAAGGTGTTTTGAGGTGTGGTGGGCGGGCTTCGCCCGCCCGCCACACCCCCGAATCCTTCCCATCTGCGTAACCCCTGTCACGGTTCATTTGACAAGGATGGATTCCACCAGGGCATCCAGCATTTCGAGCGTGGGCGTGAAAGCAGTTTCAGGGGCCGACTCGAGTTGCGCCTGGACCTTCCCGTAGTATGCACTCCAGTCGAAGGATAAATTCACCATATCGAAGGGGATGCCATTCACCGGCAAAGACGGGTCATCATAGGAATTGGGCAGGAAGGGCGCGTTGACCGGCAGCACAGCGATCAGGGTGTGTTTCCCATCCGCAGTATTGCCCTCATAGTAATAGAGCAGGCGGCTGTTGAACACCGGGTGGATATTCCCATTCTCGGAGACGCCCCGTTCTCCCAGGCTGAGTTCCTTCACATGCGCCCTGACCATCAGCGGAGCGCCGAAGACAGGCCCCACGAAGGACGCCGGTAGATCAGCAGTGGGATAAACATAAATTCCAGGCAACCCCTCGCTAAAGGCCGGGTAGGCGGTAAAGATGATATGGATGTGTTTGGGCCAGGAATGGCCGTATTCATTCGTGCCCGCACTTGCGATCTGGCCTTCACAGTCCCATGAAGCAGGCATGAGAAAGCTGACACCGTGCCCCGAACAATCCACGCGCTCCACCGGTTCGAGGAAGTATTCCGCCAGGTCGCCCTCCGCCGTCCAGCCGGAGCCGCCGGGAATGCTCGCATGTTCCACCCGCCAGAACGCAAAGCCATCCGCACATACCGGGCCTTCCAGGATCTTGAACATCATTCCGGGGTTCAACTGGGAGAGGATATCCCCCACAGTGTCCGGGATCGCACGGACGCGATTGGCATAACCGGGCATCACGGCGGCATATTCCACACCTGCCAGGCGCGTCCAGCCGGCCGCGCATTCTGCAGGGGTGGTGGGTGGAGCGACCGTGGCCGTGGGAGACGGTTGCTTCGTGACCGTGGGTGTTCGTGGTTCCGTGGCAGTCGGAGAAGGGAGTACCGTCTGCGTTGGTAAGGGAGTGAAGCTAGGTGCAGAGATAGTGGATGTCGCTGTAGCCACGGGTTCCACTTTCGGGGAGCAGGCTGCCAGCAGGGTGGTGAACAGAACTACCATGCGAAGAAGATTAGGCTTTGACTTCATCGGCTTTCATTACCTGATTTATACTCCACTATTCCGTAGACGCGCAGCGGAAACCCAGGTTGAGGTTCCAGTACCATTGAGGAGAGAAGTGGCGAACAGTCGTGCGCAGATACCACATTCCATTGCTATATGGCCCACCACGCC
>JBFYSM010000533.1:0-6297 GCA_041301605.1 Chloroflexota bacterium
TGTAGGAATTGGGGCCGATCTTGACATCCCGGATGAGACCGAGCACGAAGCGCGGATTCAATTCAGGATTCGTGATCTCGATTTGCGCAAAATCACCAACGATTGGTGACTGGCCCACAACCGTGGTCGGTCGTCCGTCGTCCGTTTTCTTAAGCGGTTTCCCGGTGATGGCCGCGATCTCGCGCGCCAGTCCCAGCATGGAGGCGCAACGGGCAAAACTGGGCAGGATGTTGACATCCAGCACTGCATCGCCCATGTAATCGGCCAGCGGCATCCCGACCGGGGCATCCTCATCCAAGATGATGATACCTTCATGTTCTTCCGAGATGCCAAGTTCCTTCTCGGAGCAGGCCATCGAGTAGGAATCCACACCGCGGATCTTGGCCCGCTTGAGGGTGACCAGCACCTGTCCCGGCTGGTGGCCGTCGTAGATCTGGGCGCCTTCCCTGGCATAGGCCACCTTCAGCGCTTTTGGCAGCGGGCCGATCCCCTTGAACTCGAACAGGTTCGGCGCACCGGTCAGCACGATGTGTTCCTGCTGGCCGTCATCCAGTTTGCACAGCACCAGCCGGTCGGCGTTGGGATGCGGCATGACCTCCGAGATGGCGGCCACCACGATCTTGTCGGGGTCCCATTCCAAGCCAGTGATGGCGACTTCCTGCTGGCCACCCTTGGGCATTGGCAAACCCACATAATGGATTTCTTCCACTTCCATCCCTGCCATGGTCAGCAGGTGGGCCAGTTCGGGGAGGGGAAGTTCGATATCAACAAGTTCTTTCAACCAGGATAGAGGGGCTTTCATGACTGTATCTCCAATAATTGAAGGATTCAGGGGGTGGGTAATGAGGGGTTAGGTGATCAGGGATTGGGTAATTCGGGATCAGGATGTTCCAGGGTTGCGTTGTAGATAGTGTTATCCTCACGAACAGCCAAGCCGGCGCCCGGTTCCGTTGCGCCTCGTTTGCTTGCTTTCAGGAAAGCGATGTAGCCGTTCAACATTCTCCGCAGTTCCTGGATTTGGGCATTCAGGTCTTTGTAAACCGGCTCCGGAATGTATTGGAGGCGATGGGCCAGGCTGATGTGGCTGAAGGTTTCTTCCAGTGAGCCGCGTGCAATGTAGCAGAACCGTACGCCTTCCTGGAAATAGAACCTGCCATAACCTTCTGCAATGTTCGCTGGGATGCTTTGCGCAGACCTTCGTAATTGGTCCACCAGCGCCCATTTTTCCTGGGACGGCAGTTGGGGAAGGATATCCTTACAAACCATCCTGGCAAATTCCAAAGACCGCTGCCATACCTGCAAGGTTTCCAATCCTTTATCATCCGTCTTGCCCATTCCAGCCTCCTGATTACCTTATTACCGAATTACCTTTATCAAAATTGCTCCAAGAACCGCAGATCATTCTGCCAGAACAGGCGGATATCCTGGATATGGTAACGCAGCATGGCAATCCGCTGCGGGCCAAGGCCAAATGCAAAACCGGTATAACGCTCCGGATCGTATCCACCGTTCTTCAATACATTCGGGTGCACCATGCCACAGCCGCCGATCTCCAGCCAGCCGCCGCCGCACACCGCGCAACCTTTTCCATTGCACAGGAAGCACTCGATATCGTATTCGGCACTCGGTTCGGTGAACGGGAAGAACGAGGCCCGGATGCGGATGCGGACATCCTGCCCGAACAACCGGCGGGCCATGTCGGCCAGTGTCCCTTTCAGGTTGCCGAAGGTGATGCCCGGCCCGACTGCCAGCCCTTCCAACTGGTCGAACTGCGTCTCGTGGCGGGCGTCGGTCTGCTCGTAGCGGTAAACCATGCCGGGTAGCACGATCCGTACCGGCGGCGGATTGTCCGGGTCCATGGCCGAAAATTCGCGCATGGCATGGATCTGCCCGGGGGAGGTGTGCGTTCGCAGCAGGAGCGGGTTGTCACCGCGGCCTTCCGCTGCAATGAAGTAGGTATCCTGCATATCGCGTGCCGGGTGCCCGACCGGGAAGTTGAGCAGTTGGAAGTTGTACTCGTCGCTCTCGACCTCGCGCGAGCGAAAAACCTGGAAACCCATCTCGCCAAAGATGCGGTACAGTTCCCGCAGGGTCTGCGTATCGGGGTGCAGACGTCCCAGCGGGAGTCGCCGACCGGGCAGGGTGACATCCAGCCGTTCCTCCGCCAGTGAGCGGGACAGTGCAGCCTGATGGATGGCCTCGGTCTTCTCAGCCAGTGCCCCCTCGAGGCGGACCTTGACCTGGTTCGCCCGCTGGCCCACCGCCGGGCGCTCTTCCTTGCCCAGCGTCCCCAGGCTGCTGAAGACTTGCATGACCGCCGAACTGCGTCCCAGGTGGGTTACCCGCCACTGGGCAAGGCTCTCTTCATCCTGAACCGTTTCCAGTTCGGCCAGGGCGGTCTTCTCGATCTCGTTCAGTTTTTCAAGCATGCGACCTCCTTATGATTTCACAATAAAAAAATCCCGTCCGCACATGGGACGGGATGGGGTTTCCCGCGGTACCACCCAATTTGACATGCAGGACATGGCATGTCCACTCGATCCAACAGCCCAAAGGCGATTGGTCTCCCCTGTAACGCTGGGACTGCGGCTCAGACTACTCCATCGTTCACCTGAGCGGCTCAAGAGGGAACTTCGGTTGGGTGCCACCGGGCGGGGGTTTCAGTCTGTGCCCGCGCCTCCCTGTCGGCTTTCGCCAGCTTACTTTCCTCTGTCAAGGCCTTTGTATTGGTAAGGTTGCTGGTTATTATCTGCAAAAACGGCGGCCTGTCAAGGGGTGGTACGCAATCCTGCCACCACCCGCCCGATATACTCTTTCATCGCCGATGTGGTGCTGCCGAGATAACTGGCCTGTGGGAAGAAGCCCAGCAGGAAGTTCCCGATATCCGGGTGCCAGAGCTGTTCCCAATCGGCATCTGTGATGTTGAAATCCGTGGGAGCCGGGATGACCTCGAAGCCCTGTTCCTCGAAGAGGTAGACTGCGCGCGGCATGTGCATGGCCGAGGTGACCAGCAGGATGCTTTCCACACCGTTTTCCTTCAAGATAGGTGCCGAGAAGACGGCATTATCCTCCGTGTTGCGTGACTCCGGCTCCAGCCAGATGGCTTCCTGCGGCACGCCCAGCGCTTGCAGGATGACGCTCATCTCGACCGCTGGAGGGCTATCCGGGCTGGCTTCCCATGGCAATCGTCCACCGCTGGAAAGGATATAAGGGGCTTTGTTTTCATGATATAGCATCGCGGCATAGTACACCCGGTCTCCGGCGCTATTGAATTCAACGGTCCGGCGTGGTTCGGTTTGCGGCTCGGTGCCCCCACCCAAGAGCACGATGGCATCCGCCTGGGGCAATTCGCCTTCCGGGACAAATTGCCGTTCCAGTACATAGGTCAGGCTGGAGGCTGTCCAGCGGTTGCTGGAGAGGAAGATCAGGGCCAGCAGGATCCAGAGAACGATTTTCTGTCCCCGTTTCAGCTTACCAAACAGGAGCAATCCCAAGATGGTAAGCCAGACCAGGCCAAGGGGATAGATGAAGATGGGTAGGAATTTGGAGAGGAAGAGAAGCATTATAGCAATCTGGTGAATTCATCCACGTTCAAACCAGCCTGCCGAATGATGGCTCGTAAGGTTCCCCGATCCAGTTCTTTGTGGTCAGGTACTATCACCTGTGCGAAGGGATCATCCCGGCGCAGAACCATGTGGCTGCCTTCCTGCCGCTTCAGGTAAAAGCCCATTTTTGTGAGCGCCTTTACACATTCCCGCCCTGAGATGCTTGGCAGCGTGCTCATACCGCTACAACCAAAGCCTCAAAACGCTCCACCGGTACCGGTAAATGATCTTCTTCCAGAGCGGTAATGTAAGCCTGGATGGCCTCGCGTATATTGATAATGGCATCTTCCTTGGTTTTGCCCTGGCTGATGCAGCCAGGCAGGCTTGGGCATTCCACCACCCAGTAGCCATCCTCCCCGGTATAAACGATCACTTGTCTCATGGGTACACCTCCATGATTACCTTAGCTTGAACAGATCGAATCACTTTTCCAGTTCATTTTATCATGGTTGGAACGGAGCATTCCATTTCCCGCTCACATAGCGCGCAAAACCGGGGCCAACCCGCAGGGTGGATTCCAGCATTTCCAGGCCAGCCGAGGCGAGCAGATCCTTTGTTTCTTCTTCCATCCAGCGGATATGTTCTTCCGCATTCCTGGCCCAGTTGATCAATGAACCGCGGGCTTTTCCATCCAGGCCGCGTTTGTCGGCCAGCCGGGTGGCGGATTCTACATCCATGTGTTCGGATGGGTTAAGCAGGCAAACCTTCCCCGTGGGTTTCAGAACGCGGGCCATTTCAAGCAAGGCACGGGCGGGATCATCCAACAGGAAGAGCAGGTTGACCCCTGTGACGAAATCGAACGTTCCTTCCAAGAAGGGGAGAGAAAATGCATCGGCTGCGGCAAGGGATGGGGATAGGTGGGAGGCAAGAAGTTCGAAGTCAATATCGATGCCGAACGAATGGCAGCCTTTATGGGCAAAGAGAGCCGGGAGCAGGCCGGGGCCGCAGCCAACATCCAGGATGCGCGCCGCAGGTTCAGGGTCACAGAAAGCGGCGAAATCGGCCAGGGTGCGTCCCCAGGCAGTCTGGGTCTGCACTTCCAGAAAATCGGAAAAATCATGCATCAGCGGATCCCGCTGTCGTAGGTGATGGTCAGCTTTGTGTATTGGCCTGCCTGCACGGTGAATTCCTGCTCACTTGCATACGGCAACGGCATGTTCTCCGGTGTTTCAGGATGCAGGATGTATTCGCCCGGAGGGAGGGCAACCCGGAAGCAACCTTGTTCATCGGTTTCGAAACGAATTACTTCCTGGCCGTTCAATTCCAGAACTTTCAGGATAGCCTGGTAGGGTTGATCGGGACATTCCTCGCCCTCCCTTACCACCGGGCACATGGGACCGATGAATACCTGGCCTTCGATACCCGTATCGGCAGGTGCTTTCTGGAGGGGGGAACAGGCTGTGATGATCAGGCAGATCAACAGCAGGATTTTCTTCATTTCGGATTAGGGGGCAGGTGCTTCACGCCAAGGCAGGATAGAAGCGAATGTCTGCATATCGAAGCTGTTTTCGATCTCGATCCGGCTGAGGTAATAAAGCGAGGTGCTGTCATGCACCCAACTGCTTCCCAATCCAACAGCTGCATCATAGCCAAAATTGACGGTCTTGGTGACAACATACGCATCGATCTCCCCGAAGGGGTAGGCGAAAGTGTTGACCGGGATGCCCAGCGCCGCCTCCAGGTCCAGCTTGGATTGGCGGATCTCTTTCTGCAACTGGTCGTGGCTCTCCGGCAGGTGGGCGTGACTCATGCTGTGACTACCGATCTCCCAGCCTGCCGCCGCCAATCCCTGGAGTTCCCCGGCGTGCATGTAATCCTTGGCTTCCAGGAAGTTCCCTACAATATAGACAACACCGGTGAAACCATATTTCTGCATGGTCGGGAAGGCATTGTTGTAAACGCTCATATTCCCATCATCGAAGGTGATCACGATCGGGCGCGGCGGCAGGACAGCGCCTTTGACGATGGCCTCAGCTAGCAGGGAAATGGAGATGGTGGTGTAGCCCCAATCATAGAGGGCTTTCATCTGGATCTAGAAATCCTCCGGCGCGACATAATAACGGCTGTGGATCTCCGAGTACTCGATGCGGTGGTACAACAGGATCGGGCAGGTGACCGTGCCCTGCTGGTACACCCAGGTCGGTGTGGGGGGCAGGGTGGGCGTGAAGGTTGGCGTGGGAGTGAATGTCGTGGTAGGGGTAAAGGCGGGCAGCGGGGTGGCTGTGGAGGTTGGGCTGGCAGTAGGCGTGGCGGTGGGCGGTGAGAATAACCCACCGGGATTACAGCCACTTCCCAAAAGAATGATCAATGCAACTGAAATGAGCAGGGAGGATCTTCGTTTCGCAGTATTCATTTGTATCTACCAATAAATAATTTCAACGGTTCATTTCCCAGATGAGGCGCAATCCATCCAGCGTCAGCCAGGGGGCGATGACTTCGATCACATCCGTTTCATGGGCGATCAGCTCGGCCAGCCCACCGGTGGCGATCACTTTCATCTTCGGCCCAAGTTCCACCCGGAAGCGCTCGACCATCCCCTCGACCATGGAGACATAACCGAACAGAATGCCAGATTGGATCGAGTGGACCGGATTCCGCCCGATCACCGATGGGGGCCGCTGGATGTCGACGCGTGGCAGCTTGGCGGCGCGCTGGAAGAGGGCATCGGCAGCCACATTGACCCCAGCCATGA
>JBFYSM010000535.1:0-3260 GCA_041301605.1 Chloroflexota bacterium
TCGTTCGCAAACCGCTATTTGGATACAAGTGGGTGGCGATGTCATCCTTGGGGATCGCCCTGGTCGGTTTCCTGGTTTGGGGCCACCACATGTTCACTTCGGGCATGGCGGAATACCTGCGAGTCCCGTTCATGTACAGCCCGCTGCTGGTAGCCGTACCGACCGGGGTCAAGTTCTTCTCCTGGGTGGGGACGGTCTGGCGTGGCAAGATCGAGTTCCCAACCCCGATGCTGTTCATACTGGCCGGTATTGTTGTCTTCCTGCTGGGAGGCCTGACCGGCCCGCCGAACGCGACCGTTTCCACTGACCTGCACCTGCACGATACCTACTTCATCGTCGGCCACTTCCACGATACGATGTTCGGCGGTTATATCTTCCCGTTCTTCGCCGCGCTCTATTTCTGGTATCCCAAGGTGACCGGACGGCGCATGAACGAAGTGCTGGGGAAGATCCATTTCTGGCTGATGACCCCATCCTTCCTCGTACTGACGCTGGCCATGATGCGGGTTGGGCTGCTGGGGATGCGGCGCAGGATCGCTGATTATGATCCTGCCCTGGGATTCGATCCATCCCACCTGGTGATGACGATCGCCGGCTTCCTGATCGCATTGTCGATATTGGTGTTCTTCATCAACCTCATCTACAGCGCAAAACGAGGCGAGCTGGCGACCGGGAACCTGTGGAACTCCCGTTCGCCGGAGTGGCAGGCCCCTTCCCCGATGCCCGCCCACAACTATGAACAGCCATTCGAAGTGGTCGGGGAGCCGTACGATTATGGCCTGCCCGGCTCGGCATACGTGAACATGAAGGGAAACGATCATGACGGGAACCAATAAAACGAGCGCCCTGAGGATGGGCCTGCTGGTTTTCATCTTCCTGGCCATCCTGACCGGGATCGAGTTCGGGATCGCCATCCTGCTCAATTTCTGGCAGCTCCTGCTGCTTGTCGCGTTGATCAAGGCCGGGCTGGTGATGTACTACTACATGCACATCTACAAGCTCTTCGTTGCCGATGAAAATGCCGACAAGGAGTCGTATGCCTATAAACTGGTCACCAACCGGCTGGGACTCTGGCTGTTCATTGTTTCGGATTCCTTCATCTTCGGCGGCCTGATGATCGCCCGGGTCAACCTGCTCGGCCTGAACCGCCCGGAACTCGACCAGGCCCTGGGCCTGGTGGTGACCTCGGTGCTGTTGATCTCATCCTTCTTCATGAACCGCGCCGAAACCGCGATGGCGCACGGCGACCGCAAGACCTTCCTGGCCAGCACTCTGATTACGATGCTGCTGGGGATCGGGTTCGTGGCCGGCGTGCTGGGCGTGGAATGGCAGATCGCACCCTTTGGCCCCAGCGATGGGCCGCAGGGGGCGGTTTTCTACACCATGACCGGTTTCCATGCCTTCCACGTGCTGACTGGCGTGATCTTCCTGTTCATCATCTTCCGAAATGGGTTGAAAGGTCATTATTCCCCGGAAAAGCACTGGGGTGTGGAAGCCTGCACGGTTTACTGGCATTTCGTCGATGTGGTATGGATTTTCTTCTACCCGGCCCTGTACCTGATCGGAACAGTGATCTAGTTCCTGCTTGATTGGATGGGGAGAAGAGGTGTTATATGGAACGCAAATTCATTTGGGTGACGGTCATCATCATGGTTGTCCTGGCAGGCGCTACAACCATCCTGCTCCTGACACAGGGGCCTTCCTATCGCGGTGTCCTTTACGAACCGCCGCTGCCCGCCTATGATTTCAGCCTGACTGCCGCAGATGGGGAAACCGTTGCACTGCACGACTTCCGCGGCCAGGTTGTCCTGCTTTACTTTGGCTACACTTCCTGCCCGGATGTCTGCCCAACCACCCTGGCTGAGTTCCGCCAGGTGCAGGCTGGCCTGGGAGTTGACGCTGGCCGGGTGCAGGTTATCTTCATCACGGTCGATCCCGAGCGCGATACCGCTGAACGCATCCAAAACTACATCTCTGCCTTCGACCCATCCTTCATCGGGCTGGGCGGCGACCTGCCCGCGCTGGAGGCGGCCTGGCAGGCATACGGCGTCTTTCGCGAGGTGGATGAGACCACCGTCACGGCGGCCGGTTACCTGGTTACACACTCCACCCGCTCCTACCTGGTCGCTCCGGATGGGAAACTCTTCCTGTCGTACAGCTATGGTACCCCGGCCGATGATATCCTGCACGATATCAGCCTGATCCTGGAGAAAGGAATAGGAAAATGAACAGAATTGCGTTGCCTGTACTTTTGGCTCTCTTCCTGGCATCCTGCCAACCGGCAGCCGGACTGACCGTTTCGGATGCCTGGGCGCGCCCTGGCATGGCTGGCGGGAACAGTGGCGCATTCTTCCTCATCGAGAATCCCGGCGAAGCGGACACGCTGCTGTTGGCTGCCAGTGACATCTCGCAGGCAGTGGAACTGCACCGCACGATCATGGAAGGCGATGTGATGCAGATGCAGCCGCAAGAATCCGTCCCGGTTCCGGCGGGAGAGACGGTGGCGTTCCAGCCGGGCGGGCTGCATGTCATGTTCATCGGCTTGAAAGCTGACCTTGTCCCCGGCGATACCTTCGAACTGGTATTGACCTTCGAGAAAGCCGGTGAGATCGTGCTGCAGGTCGAGGTGCGCCAGCCTTGACAAAGAAGCAGATCTTCTGGCGCGTTGCCATCGCCATGCTGATCGGATTGCTGGTGGGGGCGGTGGTCAACGAGGTCAGTTTTGCCTTCCTGCGTGAGGAAGAGCGCCCGCCAGCGAACATCGAGCTGGTTATCCCACTGGGGACTGCGGAACTCATCGCCCAGGGTGGGCAGCCGCCCGGTCTTCCGAATGAGATGGTCTTTGTCGTTGGCGATACACTGACCGTGCAAAACCAGGATGAAGTGGATCACCAGTTGGGTCCGTTATGGGTCCCGGCGGGTTCTTCGGCCAGCCTGGAACTCGACCAGGAGGAAAACTTCGTTTACGAGTGCTCCTTCCAACCGGCACAGGTTTTCGGCCTGGATGTACGCATGCCGCTGACGATCTGGACCCGCCTGCAGGGCATCTTCATGAGCGGCATCCCGCTCGGCATCCTGCTGGCGCTGTATGCGATTGTCGCCTGGCCTGCGAAGAAATGACCCTGCACACCCCCCGCTCCCCCAAGTTATTGAGAAGTTGCTTAAAATTATATTTTTCCCGCCGCTGGTGGTGGACAACATTACTGGTATTTGCTGTATCCGCCGCGATGGCGCGGCTGGGGGTCTGGCAGCTCGACCGG
>JBFYSM010000557.1:0-6703 GCA_041301605.1 Chloroflexota bacterium
TAACGAAACGCGTCTTGATGGCCGTTTTTTGATTTCTCACCCGGTTTGGCAAAAGGAATATGGGTAACTTCTCAATAACTCGGGGAAGATGGTGTGTGGGGGGCTTCGCCGCCCACACACACCGCCCCCCCCAAGTTATTGAGATGATACGAATATCGCTTATTGGAAGGATGCGATCGCTTGCTGGAGGTTGTCATGGATCTCGAAGAAGGCGCCAAAACCTACCGTTTCCAGGACACGGCGCACTTCCTGGCTTGGGTTGAGCAGTTTGACGTGCTGCTGCTTGCCTGCCTCGCGGTCGCGTTCCATGGCGCGGAAGGCAGCCCAGCCCTCTTCCATATCCGCGGCCTGCTTCCCTTTGAAGGTCAGGGCAGCGCGGTGCAGGGCGGATATCCCGGCGCTGCTGATAAAAGTCAGTTTGCCCAGGTCCAGCAGCAGGTCGCGCACCCCGCTTTCATATTGCTTCTTGGCCATGTCGATCAGATCCTGGTAGTTGGAGCCATCCAGCCTGCCGTCCAGATGCAGGATGGTAACGGGGACAGTTCCGTGGATAATCGATGAAGTAATTTCCATAGCCTTCGATCCTTTCTGTTTCGATTATACACGAATTGGATATCGAGAGGTTTTCCGGGAGGAACGATAGCAACAAGCACAAAATAGAAAAGTTAGGATATAATTTTTAGCAGGAGAGAAGATGTGTTCATACACACATAGCCTATTCCAACGTTAGGTTTAGGTTGCACAGATCGGGATGCTTTAAAACAATCTTTCTGAAATAGTCAGCAAAGGTTAGAGAGGTTCATTATTCCACATAGGCGTTAGGGTGAAAGGCAAAAAGCGAGTTGAGAAACAAGGAAATCTGCTGTTCTAGCAATTCCAATGGAATCAATTTTATTTTGGGTGGTTAAAATATGGAACGCGCGTTAATGTGTCCTCAATGTAATGCTCCACTTGCGCCAAGTCGTTTTGCGCGATCGGTTGTGTGTTCTTATTGTGGGACCACGGTTCGACTGGATTCATCTTCAGTTTCAGCAACGAAGTTTCACGATGCGTTCCGCGTCTGGAATTCCCCTGAGTCCTACCAAATTTCATCCTGGGTTTCGATTGGCAAGAGCCATTGGATGCTCAATAAACATATTGCAATCGGTGATGTATCAGATGTATACACCGGACAACGCGCACGATGGCCGACAGAATTTGCGATTCTGAAACTGCTTCGTGACTGGAAAGACAAGGAACTGTTCGATAACGAATGGAATGCCCTTCAAGCACTCCATCGCAGTGAAGCGCCGGGGGCGGATAATTTCACCATGCTCATCCCGCAGCCGATCACTCAGGGCAACATTTCCGCTGGATCACATGCAGGCAGGCGCGTACATGTATTGCGGTGGATGAGCGGGTTTTATCACACCTTTGAAGATGTTCTTCGAGTCTATCCACAGGGGATTCCCCCGCGAGCCTCGATCTGGATCTGGCGGCGAATTTTGGAAGTTCTTTCCTTTATTCACAATTCGGGCATGGTTCACGGGGCGGTCCTGCCCTCGCATTTGCTTGTTCAGGAGAATGAACATGGCATTCTCCTCGTGGGATACAGTTCTGCCGGGCGCGCCGGCGACAAGCATCGCATTCGTTCAGATCGATCCGAATCCTTCCATAAGTTGTCGAAACGACCATTTCCGACTTTAACGCCACAATTGGATCTCATGATGAGTGCACGATGTATGGTGTACATTCTGGGTGGAAACCCGGAAACTGGATCATTGCCAGCAGCCGTACCAAAAAATTTGTCAGACATTATCCAGCACATCGTTCGTGGTAATTCAGGCGGTTCAGGGAAAGAAGATGCCTGGTCCATTCGTGAGGAACTCGGAATCATTGCCAATGAGGTCTTTGGCACCCCGCAATTCATTCCAATCGTAATTCCTGCCTAACGCATTCATATCAATATTATGTTTCAACAACAGAAAGGAGATTTCAAATGGGATACGGCAACTACAGCATCGCTGCTCATGAAGCACTTCTTCGCATCAGGACAAATATTCCTACAGAGCAGGTTTTCAAGCAGACAAAATGCCATCCACTTATGGATCCGAAGGGTGTAAAAGTGCGGGAGAGCCGAGATGGACCGGATCATCCGGAATCTCAGGGGATCGTTTTTGCCTTGGATGTTTCCGGCTCTATGGGTGAAATCCCCAAACTCATGGCGACACAGCAACTTCCCAACTTCATGAAGGTGTTGATGGGATGTCAGGTTCGTGATCCACAGGTCCTCTTCATGGCTATCGGGAATGCGACATCCGATACCGCGCCGCTTCAGGTGGGGCAGTTTGAATCTACCGCCGAGTTAATGGATCAATGGTTAACCTGGACATACCTTGAAGGCCACGGCGGTGGGGAGGGAGAAAGTTATGATCTAGGATTTTATTTCCTCGCGATGCATACTGAAATGGATTGCATGGTGAAGCGCAATAAAAAAGGCTACCTGTTTATGACGGGTGACGAGCCACCATTCCCCGCCCTCTCGAAACACATCGTGGAAGGGATTATCGGGGATAAATTGGATGATGATATCCCCTGTGAAGAAGTCATTGCCGAGGCTCAGAAAACGTATGTTCCATTTTTCATCATCCCTGACCGTGAACGCGCAAGACGATGCGAGCGTTGCTGGAGAGATCTACTCGGTGACCACGTTCTTTGTCTAGAATCTCCTGTTGATGTTTGTTATGTAGCTGCAGGTGCAATTCTGCTCCACGAAAAACGTGTTGCAAACATTGATGAACTGGCAAAACAGTTGAGCGATGCAGAAATGCCATCTGCTCGACAGGGATCAGTGTTGAGATCTTTAGCTCCTTTTGCAGATGTTACATTAGGTGTTCAGAAAAAACCTGGCTGGTATTCTCAAATTTCAAATAGATGAGTATTCCAATGCAGCATTGAGTATCCATTCTTGCATGCATACATCGTGGTTGACCTTGGTTTTGGAGATGCCGGAAAAGGACTCCTGACGGATTTTCTTGTCCGGTATTGTCCTGCGGATTTAGTTGTTCGTTACAATGGTGGTGCCCAGGCTGGTCACAATGTTGTCACAGCAGACGGGCATCACCATACTTTTTCCCAGTTTGGTTCCGGAACGTTCATCCCGCATGTAAAGACCTATCTTTCACGGCACGTTGTGGTTCACCCCACAGCATTGCTTGTGGAGGGGGATATTCTTGAACGAAAAGGTGTTCAGAATCCGTTCGCGCGGATTCGTTTAAGCGACCAGGCACTTGTCATCACACCTTTTCATCAGACAGCCAATCGCATTCGCGAAATAGTCCGCGGTGCCAATCGACACGGTAGTTGTGGAGTCGGTGTAGGGGAGACAGTTGAGGATGCTTTACTATATCCATCCAATCGAATCCTGGCAGGTGAATTAAATAAACCAGATCTGCTCCAGCGCAAACTGCGCTCCATACGTAACCAAAAACGGGAACAGGTTGCTGAACTTTGTCAAGAACATCCCTTTGAAACCTCCCGGGAATTTGAAGTTTTTGAAAGGGATGATGTTATCGACACATGGATTTCCACCATTGCCCGAATTGGAGAGCTTGGTTTAGTAGTGCCTGACTCAATATTGGAACAATGGCTTCAAGAATCAGACAATGTGGTTTTTGAAGGAGCCCAAGGCATATTACTTGATGAAGATGCCGGCTTTCCTCCATTTGTCACATGGTCTCGGTGCACCTCGGCAAATGCTTTGGAAATCATCAATGAAATGATTCCATCCTCAGAGGTATTTAAAATAGGAGTAATGCGATCCTACGCTGTGCGTCACGGGCCGGGTCCATTGCCAACCGAAACGGATATCTTAAATCCTATTGTTTCCGAGCATAATGCATACAACGAATGGCAGGGTAACGTTCGTTATGGATGGTTCGATTCGATCTTGGCACGCTATGCGTTAAGTGTGATAGGCAGGGTAGATATGTTAGCAGTGACTCACCTGGATGTACTGGCAGATTTGAAATCATGGAAATATTGTGTAGGATATCAAGGGTATCAAAAAACTTCAAAAACATCCATTGTCTCTACTACATCTGACGATGGTGTTCTGACAGGTTTCCGTATCCCGCCTGATCTTTCACTTGTAGAACGAACACAGTTCACGCAGGCGCTTTCTACCGTTACTCCTGTACTCAATAATTGCGATGCAGACACTGAGAAAGTAGTTCGAGAGATTGAATTACTCATCGGAAAACAGGTGGGAATTGTTTCCTACGGTCCATGTGCTAGAGATGTACAAACGCTGAGTTCTTTCTCCTCGTAATCCAGGTTTGGGGTTGCGGGTCATCTAGCACGATCGCCATATCATCGCCATTCCTTGGATACGCTAAAATCCCGAGTGATGCCGAGCAGACTCGCTGCATTCCTGCAAGAATCCCATTGCTCCAGATTATGGTAGTGATAATCCGACACCCAGGCGGATGCCTGTTTCGTTGGCCATCCGCTTGGATTGTCTGTTTTTCGTTGTCAGTCGTTCATCATCCGTCATCGGTCAACGGTCATTCGTCATCTACTTCAACATCGGCATCTTCAACCCATGCCGTTTGGCGGCCTCCACCGCCTGCTCATACCCGGCATCTGCATGGCGGACGATGCCCATGCCGGGATCGGTGGTCAGCACTCGTTCGAGCCGGACGGCGGCCTCGGGCGTCCCGTCAGCCACGATGACCTGCCCGGCGTGCTGGCTGTAGCCGATGCCCACCCCGCCGCCGTGGTGGAATGATACCCAGGTTGCCCCGCCGACGGCGTTGATCATGGCATTCAGGATCGCCCAGTCGGAGATGGCATCCGAGCCATCCTTCATGGCCTCGGTCTCGCGGTTCGGGCTGGCGACCGAGCCGCAATCCAGGTGGTCGCGGCCGATGACGATTGGGGCCTTCAGGATTCTTTTTGCCACCATCTCGTTGAATTTCAGTCCGGCCTTGGCGCGTTCGCCGTAGCCAAGCCAGCAGATGCGAGCCGGCAGTCCCTGGAAGGGAACTTTCTCGCGCGCCATCTTCAACCAGCGATGCAGGTGCTCATCTTCGGGGAAGAGTTCCATCACGGCTTCATCGGTCTTGTAGATGTCTTCCGGATCGCCGGAGAGCGCCACCCAGCGGAAGGGGCCCTTGCCCTCGCAGAACAGTGGGCGGATATAGGCCGGTACGAAGCCGGGGAACTCGAAGGCATCCGTCACGCCGTGGTTGTAGGCCTGCTGGCGGATGTTGTTGCCGTAATCGAACACTTCGGCGCCCTTGCGCTGGAACTCGAGCATGGCCTTGACGTGCTGCGCCATCGAGTCCATGGCGCGCTTCTTGTATTCGGTTGGGTTGGACTTGCGCAGTTCGTCCGCCGCGGCGATCGATAAGCCGGTTGGCACGTACATAAGAGCTTCGTGGGCTGAGGTCTGGTCGGTGACCACATCCGGGATGACACCCCGTGTCGCCAGTTCCTGGTAGATATCGGCAGCGTTGCCGATCAGGCCGATGGATTGCGGGGCCTGGCGGTCTTTGAACTCATCCACCAATGTCATGGCTTCTTCCAGGGTGTTCACCACCTGGTCCACGTAGCCGATCTCCAGGCGGCGTTTGGCGCGCGCCGGGTCCACCTCGACGATCAGGCCAACGCCCTCGTTCATGGTGATGGCCAGCGGCTGTGCGCCGCCCATTCCGCCCAGGCCAGCGGTGAGACAGAATTTCCCTTTTAGTGAGCCCCAGCCGCGTAACTTGGCGAGCGCGCCGAAGGTCTCGTAAGTGCCCTGCAGGATGCCCTGCGTGCCGATGTAGATCCACGAGCCGGCGGTCATCTGGCCGTACATGATCAGTCCCTGGGCGGCCAGCTTGTCGAAGTGCTCCCAAGTGGCCCAGTGGGGGACGAGGTTGGAGTTGGCGATCAGCACACGCGGCGCATCCGGATGGGATTTGAAAACAGCCACCGGCTTGCCGGATTGCACCAGCAGGGTTTCATTGTTCTCCAGGTTTTTGAGTGACTCAAGAATGGCATCGAAGCAATCCCAGTTGCGGGCTGCCTGGCCGCGCCCGCCGTAAACAACCAGGTCTTGCGGGCGCTCGGCCACTTCCGGGTCGAGGTTGTTCTGGATCATGCGGTAGGGGGCTTCGGTCAGCCAGGATTTGCAGGTGAGTTGCGTGCCGCGTGGGGCACGGACGGTACGAGGTGTGGACATGCGATATCTCCTTATCAGAAAATTCATTCCCCTCGCTGCAATTATACGTTACGCCGTGGATTGTGAGGAATAAAAATCTCGGCTCTCTGGGAGTTGCCGTGATGGATGGAAAGATATGGGGGTATGGGGCGGGCTTCGCCCGCCCCATACCCCCAATTTCCTTCCTCTTCCGGCGATTCCCAGAGAACCAAAATCTCCCCTTCCAGAACGAAGGGGAGATTTCGGTTCTCTGGGAATCGCCGGAAGAGGAAGGAAATTGGGGGTATGGGGCGGGTTTCGCCCGCCCCATACCCCCAGATCTTTCCATCCATCACGGCGACTCCCAGAGAGCCGGATTTTTCAACGATCCTTCGGGAATGAAAAATGCATCTGCACGATCACCCATTTCCCTTCCCGCTTTTCGAGCGTGCCCGTCCAGCGGGCGTTGTCCCAGCCGATGGGCTGTCCGTTCCACTCGGCGTGATCGTCGAGGATGCACGAGTACCAAGCTACGTT
>JBFYSM010000570.1:0-4019 GCA_041301605.1 Chloroflexota bacterium
TCTGACGGGGGTTCCCGTACTTCCATCGCTGCCTGGCTCATCTGTCGCCTGGGTCTCCTCGCTCGGCTTATCCGTTGCCTGGATCTCCTCGCTTGGCTCATCCGTTGCCCGGGTCTCCTGGTTACCGCCGGTAGAGAGGGAACAGGCAAGTGTCATGATCGCAAGCGATGCGCAGAATATGAATAACGGCACCCTGTTTGTTTTCATGGTTTTTCTCCTTTTATCAACGCGCATACGTTCTTCCGAGATTGGAAGGGGCATGTCTCCACCTATGGGTTACGCGTTCAGCAGAGCATCCTTGTGAATTATACAACCTTCCACAGCCCGGTAGGACAAGTCTGCAAGACTTGTCAGGGCAATCGCATTTGGCAATTCTTGCCCCAAGGCCGGCGGGATAAATCCCTGCCTCAGTGCAAAAAAGCCCCTGCGGGGCTAAGCCCAAAGGGCTTCCATGCCTTGAGGCAGGACTTCAGTCCGCCGAAAAGGAATTGCCCTAGCAGACTCGTCCTACTCAGCCCTCGCGCCCGCACAGGAAACGGATGTGGTCGCGCAGGAAATGATAGGTTACGCCGCCGTACAGGGCGGCAACGGTGACCAGCACAAAGCGCACCAGGCTGGCTCCCATCCCGGCCTGGAAACCGACAATGATTTCCAGCGCCAGCGCGCTCCCGCCCGCCACGGCCAGCAGCCGGGGCAGGTCTTGCATCACCGTCAACTCCGCACGGCCGCGCCACTCGGCGGCGAGATAGCCCAGGATCGAAAAGGCAGCCAGGTACTCGATGCGTGGCAGCAGGCCCTGCCATTCCGATTCCTGGATTTGGGTCGTCAGGCCGAATATCCCGTGCCAGTCCGTGAATGGCCGGTCGGGGGGCCAGATGGCCAGCAGGACGATATACAGGGCAAAGACCGGGATGAGCCGCTGCAGGGAAAGGCGCTCGAAACGGCGCTCAGGGAAGCGGCGCGGCAGGATGGCGATGACGATTGTAGCCACGATCACTGCCAGCATGACCCAGGCGATGGGGAAGGGGTGCAGGAGGCCGATCCCCGTCCCGAACAGGAACCAGACCCCGGTCGAGAGAGCGACACGCAGGATTAATCTATGCCCTTCCAGGTCGAGCCAACTGCGGATGACATCGTTGAACACGATCGCACCGCACACGCCGAGCAGGAAGGTCAACGGCCAGCGCTGGCCGGATTCCGCCAGGGCGAGGCCATCCACCCACAAGAGCGGGATGAGCAGGTAGATGAAACCCATCAACGGCGTCTCGAGCCGCAGGCGCCCGATCAGCCTGGGTGTCAATGCAATACGGGAAGCGAGCAGGTCATAGAACAAGGCCCCCAGCCCGGCGCCGAGTGTATTATTCAGCAGGTCGGTTGGCGAGGAAGTGCGCGCCGGCATGAAGATCTGCACGAGTTCGATGACGAGGCTGATCGAAGCCCCCAGCAGCCAGGCGCCGCGCCGCCTGGTGATGAGCCGGTAAAGGAAACCGACCGGCAGGAACATGACCACGTTCTCGATCACATCCTCGGGATAGGTATGGAACTCGAAATGGACCCGCTCCGGCATGGCCAGGTAGAACGGGTTGAAGGTCAGGAACAGGATAGTGAGGATGATATACCCCAACAAAGCCAGGGCCAGGCGCGACGCGGTGGTTTTGAACAACGGGATTTTTCCTGAGTGGCTCGTAGGTCGGATTGCCCCCTTCGGGGATGCTTCGCGACCAATCCGGCCCACACTCCCTACCGCTTCAGAAAGCCATCCACCACGCTGCGCGTCTCTGCGCTGAAAGCGGCGAATTCTTCTTTGGTCAGCAGGTTCTCCGCCCGCCAGTTGATCAGGATGATCTGCGCCTGCGAGCGGCTCCAATCGTTGAAACAATCCCCCAATTTTTGATCGCTCCTGTCGATGTGCCGGTACAGGTCGAGATAAGCACGGTGATGTTCCCCGGCGCTGGCACCGGCGATGATGCCGCTGGCTTCCTGCATGATACGTTCACACAGGCGGTCGAGCGCCAGCGGTTTCAGGCGGGAGAGGGTCTTCCAATCGGATTCGGACAGAATGGGATGCATAGCCAGATGTTTTCAGGGTTTCGGAATATACTTTACGCCATCCATGGCGATTTTGCGGTCCAATTCAACGATATTCATCATCGTTCCTCATCCTCTTCCTCGCGAAGATTATCCACGTTCATTCCTTTGAACATCCCCCGCGCCTCTTTGATGGATGGTACGATCACCAGGCGGATGCTCTTTTGATCGTGAATGAACATCACCTTTTGCCCCGGCTTCAGGTTGAACTGCTCCCGAATGTCGCGGGGGATGACGATTCGATATTTTGACGAGATTGTGGTCAAGGCTCCCATTTACTACTCCTTTATCAGGGCAATCGCATTTGAAAAGTATAGCCCTAGAATTAAAGGTGTCGTTGCGAGCGAGCGTTTTTCAGCGAGCGAAGCAATCTCCCAAAGGTTGGAATTGCCCGTATAACGGGAGATTGCTTCGGGCTGGATCTCGATACGCCGCTTTGCGGCTACTCGACCAACAGCCCTCGCAATGACATTTCCAAGTTATTTTTGATCGTAAAATATCCAAATGCGATTGCCCTAACTCGTTTATCCTTCCACCAGGCGCGTGCCGCAGGCCTGGCAGAAGAGCGCATCCGAGGTGTGGCCGCGCCCGCACTTGGGGCAGACCCGCGGCAATTCCGATGGCAGCGCTGCCCCGCAGGCGATGCACTGTTCCAGTTCGGGATCGTTGGCTGTGCCGCAAAAGGTGCAAATCTTGGGGTTGGCCGGGGCGTTCTTCTCGCCGGCCAGGGCGCGCGTCAGGGCGCACAGATCATTGATGGCGTTCCAGATCTGCGGGGCCAGGTTCTCCTGCTTGAGCTCCCCGGCGATATCAGGGATCAGCGCCAGCAGGGAGAGCGGGTTGCTGGCGGCGCGCTCGGCGATCTCGCTGGCGTCCGCGGCACGGTCGAGCCAATTACGATCGCGGCTCATGGTGACCAGCACGCCGCCTTCGGTATCCGCTATATGGACGGTGAGCGGCGTACCGTGCTTCGAGCCGATCTGCACCAGGGCCGTATCCCCCCGGGCTTCCACATGGGTGCGGTGTTGGCGGTCGTTGAAACGGGCGGCCAGTTGGTCGGCCAATGCGGCGGCGTGGATGCCACCGTGGAACATGCGCTGGTTGGGTGCGGGGCTCATTTCGGCTCCTTCATCGGCTTGCCGGAACCCTCGCCGCGCAGCATCAGGATCTCGGCCAGGATGCTGACGGCGATCTCCTCCGGTGTCTCGGCCCCGATGCCCAGCCCGATAGGCGAACGGACGCGGGCGATCGAGCCTTCCGGAACGCCCTGTGCCTGGAGCGCTTTGACCGTGATCGCCCAGCGGCGGCGCGAGCCGATCACGCCGATGTAGCTGGCGGGGGTTTCGAGCAGGGCGGGCAGGCCGGTTGAGTCCACGTCGGTGCCACGGGTGGTCAGCACAAGGTAAGTCTGGGGTGTGATCTCGAGCTGCTTGGGGAGTTCTTCCATCGGGATGGGATAGAAGGCATCCGCGTCCGGGTTGGCTTCGGACGTGCAGAACTCAGTCCGGTCATCCGAGACGGCGACGCGGAAGCCGAGCCATTTGGCCAGGTGGGCAACCGCCTTGCCGACGTGCCCGCCGCCGATCACCACCAGGGTTGCCGGGGGAAGGATGGGTTCCACGAAGACCTCCACTTGTCCGCCGCACACGCCCACATCCCCCTTTTCCGGTGCGGCCATGCTGTATTCCAGGCGTTGGGTTTTGCCATCCTGCAGGGCTTGCAGGGCGGCCCGGATGACGCGGTTTTCCAGTTCGCCGCCGCCGACCGAGCCGAGGATGCGGCCATCCGGGTGGACCAGCATCTTGCTGCCCACGTGCCGCGGCGTGGAACCGCTGCTGGCGATGACGGTGCACAGGGCGGCGCGTCCGCCTTTGGTTTCGAGTTCGGAAAGGGCCTGGTAGAGTTTCATATTTCTATTCTGATTAGCGGAC
>JBFYSM010000418.1:0-4789 GCA_041301605.1 Chloroflexota bacterium
CCCCCGGTGATTCTCGCTGTGGGTCGCTTGACCCTTCAAAAAGATTATCCGACTTTGATGAAAGCTTTTTCCATCATCCATGCCAAACGCCCGGTTCGATTGGTTATCCTGGGGGAGGGAACATTGCTGGATGAAATGCAATCCCTGGCAAACGCACTTGGAATCGCCCTGGATGTGGATTTTGTCGGATTCGATCCCAATCCGTTCCGCTATATGGCACGCTGTGCAGTTTTTGTTCTTTCATCCGCCTGGGAAGGGTTTGGGAATGTGTTGGTGGAAGCCCTGGCCTGTGGGGCACAGGTGGTTTCGACGGATTGTCCCAGTGGCCCGGCGGAAATCCTGGCGGTTGGCCGGTATGGAAGGCTCGTTCCAGTTGGCGATCCGGCAGGGCTTGCTTCTGCCATCGAGTCGGCCATGCAAAATCCCTTGCCTGTTGATGCACTGAAGCAGCGCGCATCCGATTTTCATGTTGATCAGATTTCCGGACAGTACCTGCAAGTCCTGTTCCCGCCTGGAAACTCTTATGTATAAAATCCTGCATATTTCCACGTCGCTGGGCATGGGCGGGGCAGAGACCAGCCTGCATAACCTGCTGAAAAACACCGACCGGTCTGTATTCGATGTGCAGGTCCTTTCGCTTGGATCCGACCGGCCGGTAGGTGACCAGATCCGCTCGCTCGGCATCCCGGTTGTGTCGCTGGGGATGCGCCCTTCCGTGCCCGATCCCCTGGCGTTTGCCCGCCTGACCCGCCACCTGCGCACCGCTAAACCCGATTTGGTTCAAAGCTGGCTCTACCACGCTGACCTGATGGCTGCGCTGGCTGCCCGGCTGGCAGGCAATCCACCGGTTGTTTGGGGTGTGCATTATGTGCCGGGTGGTTTCAGTGGTCTTAAACCACTCACCCGCCTGATCATCCATTTGAATGCCCTGCTTTCCCGGATATTTCCAGTAAAGATCGTATGCGATGCCGAGACAGCTCGCCAGGCGCACGCCCGGCTCGGTTACAGTCAAGGAAGGATGATCCTGATCCCCAATGGCTTTGACCTGGACACTTTCCACCCCAATCCCGATGCCCACCACAAGATATGCGATGAATTCGGTTTACCTGCCGATACCCTGTTAGTTGGCATGGCGGCTCGTTTCCATCCGGATAAGGATCATCGGAATTTTATTCGGGCGGCTGCTATTTTGCATGCGCAAATGCCGGATGTTCAATTCTTGCTTTGGGGCAGGGATATGGACAGGGAAAACACATCCTTGGTGAACTGGATCGAATCTGAGAACTTGCATGATGTTATCCACCTGCTTGGTTTCCGGGATGATACGCCCATGCTGACAGCCGCGCTGGATGTTGCCACGCTCAGCTCATCCGGCGAGGCCTTCCCAATGGCGCTAGGAGAGGCAATGGCCTGCGGTGTGCCCTGTGCTGCCACGGATGTCGGCGACATTGCTGGAATGATAGGCGATGTGGGCAGGGTGGTCCCGCCGCGCGACCCGCCAGCGTTGGCGCAGGCCTGGCTGGAACTGCTCCGGATGCCAGTCGGGGAGAGGCGGCGGTTGGGTGAAAGCGCCCGCCGGAAGGTTATGGAGCAATACGAAATCCGGCAGACTGCTGCAAAATACGCCTGCCTGTACCGGGATATAATTGAGCACCGGCATCGATGAAGATCATCCTTTTTGCCAATACCGATTGGTTTCTTTATAACTTCCGCCTGCCTTTGGCGCGTGCTTTGCACGAGCGGGGTGCGGAGGTTGTGTTGGCATCACCAAAGGGAGCTTACTCACAGTTGCTGGTTTCTGAAGGATTCCGCTGGATTGAACTGCCGATGACGCGGGATGGCATGAACCCATTCCGGGAATTGGCAACGATCCGGCTGATCTACAAACTCTACCAGCGGGAACAGCCGGACCTGGTGCATCACTTCACGATCAAAAATGTTCTGTATGGCTCCCTGGCTGCCCGGTTTGCCGGCATCAAATCTGTGGTCAATACGATCCCTGGATTGGGGTATGTTTTTACCGGTGAAGGCATCCTTAAATCCATTTTACGGGTGATCGTGCATAACTGGTACCGCCTGGCGCTTCGAGGTTCTTTCGTCACTTTCGATAACACGGATGATCGGGAATATTTCCTGGAGGAACGCCTGGTTCGTCCGGAGAACTCCTGTGTGGTTCGCGGGGCTGGCGTGGATACGGAAAACTTCACCCCGTTACCTGAACCGGATGGGATACCGGTGATTCTTCAGGCAGGTCGAATGTTGGTGGAGAAAGGCGTTGGTGAGTTTGCCGGGGCGGCAGGGATGATCAAACATGAAGGATTACCATGCCGTTTTGTGTTGGTTGGCCGGGTCGATCCCGGCAACCCGGCATCCATTCAGGAAACGCAGTTATCTGCCTGGCAGCAGGAAGGGTTGCTGGAGTGGTGGGGCTGGCAGGAAAATATCCATTCTGCCATTGCCCAGGCTCATATCGTTTGCCATCCATCCTACCGCGAGGGCCTGCCGACGATCCTGCTCGAGGCAGCAGCCTGTGCGCGCCCGATCGTCACAACCGACACGGCGGGTTGCCGGGATGCCGTAGTGGATGGTGAAACGGGTATCCTTGTCCCAGTGAAAGATGTGGACGCACTTGCTAGAGCTTTGCGATCGTTGATTACCGATCCCGCCTTGCGTCAAAAGATGGGGATCGCCGGCCGCAGGCGCGCTGAAGCCGAATTTTCGGTAGGGCGGGTCATTATGGATACATTGCATGTTTACCGGCAAGCAGGGGCGAAAGGGCTCTAGCATGCCTGCACAAGTTGATTTTTATCCGCCTTATCTCTTTATCAACATTTTGGTTGGCTTGCTGATCACATTAGTGTGTGGCCAGATTGCCATCTGGCTCGCCAGCCGCACCGGCCTGGTGGATTTGCCCGGCGCCCTGCCGCATAAGAAGCATGAAAAACCAACCCCGCTTGCCGGTGGTATCACCCTTGTGGCCGCCATCCTCGCAAGCAGCATCTTTCTGGATACCGATGCGCTCAATGTGATGGGGCGTTTGGCGCTGCCTGCGCTGGTCGTATTCATCTTTGCGCTATGGGATGACTACAAGCGCCTTCCGGCAGGAATAAAATTGGTGGGCCAGCTGCTTGCGGGTGTCATCTTGATCGGTTTGGGAACTTATGTCCAGATGCTCCAACCGGGATTCCTGGGTTTACAGAATGACGTGTTGGTTTGGGGCAACTGGTTCATTACCCTGTTCTGGATCGTTGGGGTTACGAATGCTTTCAACCTGATCGACAGCATGGATGGCCTTGTGGTTGGTGTGGGGAGTCTGGCTTTATTGTTCATGATCCTGGTCACCCTGGTCTCCGGACAGCCGCCGCTTCTCCAGATCATTACACTCCTGCTGGGCATCTGCCTGGGATTGGGTTTCAACAACGCCACGCCAGCGCGTTTCTTTCTCGGAGACTCCGGCGCGCAGACAATCGGTTTCCTGCTGGCTGCAATTGCCATCCTTTTCACCCCAGGCAATCGCCCGCAGGCTTCCTCCTGGTTCGTTCCGATCATGATCATGGGGGTGCCCATCTTCGATACAACCCTGGTTACCCTATCCCGCTTACGAAGGCGTGTACCCTTTTACCAGGCTGCCAATGACCACACCTATCACCGCCTGGTGCAGGCCGGGCTGGATAGCAAACGGGCGGTTACGGTCATCCACCTGGCCAGTGTTATATTGGGCTGCCTGGCGTTCATCGCCCTGAACCTGGAACCCCTGTATGCCAATATCATGTTTGCAGTCGTATTTCTCATTGGTTTGGTTCTGATATTCTGGATGGACAGGAAATTGTGCATTGATGAATGAAATCGACTCTTTCAACCTGTTTCAGCGATTGATGCGCGGCTGGTGGATGATCGTCATCCTGATGATCATTGGAGCCGTGGGCGGTGGGATTGCCGGGAAGCTGTTGCCTCCCGTATACGTTGCCCAGGCCGAGTATTTTGTCAGCATGAATGAAACCCTGTTTGCTGCCGAACACAAACTGGAGTTCGTCGGATATGCGGACAGGAAGGAGCCACTCAGTGCAGTTTCGAGCATCTTCTATGGCGAGGATGTAACTTCAGCGGTTGTCGCCTATGCGGAGCAGCACGATATCGAATTGCCAGATGCGCCGTTCTGGCGCACCTTCCGCCTCGATCGGTATTACACAACCTGGATCCTTTCCGTGCACCATGCCAATCCGCAAATCGCAGCCGAGCTGGTCAATACCTGGTTGGAAACCGCTGATCGTTTTGTGCAAGATGCCCTCCAGCATGCCAATCTTTATAACCAACTCAGCCTGGAAATCGCCGGGTTAAATGCCTGCTTTTCCGAAAACAACTTGCAGGATGGCAATCTTTGCGCCGGCACAACTTTCTCCTCCCTGAATGAAATGCTCGCTTATCTCGAAACCTTGAACGAGCGCCTGCGTATTGAAGAGGAAACCAGCCAGGGGGTGAGTTACACCACGCGCCTGGAAGTTGTTGCCCCGGCAGCGACTCCCACCGAACCATCCCGCAATGCTCCAGGGATCCTGATACTGGCCGGTTGCATTCTCGGCTGGCTGGCAGGCCTGGCGGTTGCGATCCAAGCCAGGGAAAAGGGGCCGCGGAGATAATCCGAATGTACGCGCGCTCTTTGTCCTGGATGAACTGGCTTTCAGCCATCGCCAGCCTGCTCCTGCTGGCAGCGGTGGCGCTCATGCCGCTTACCAGCCTGCCCCTGCTCTCGCGCCTGATGGGCGGGACATTGGTTGCTCCACCTTCCATC
>JBFYSM010000032.1:0-5566 GCA_041301605.1 Chloroflexota bacterium
GAAGTGTAGGGTGGTGTTCTTCCACCCGTATCGAAACCAGCGATTCCGGGTCTCGATATGCCGGAAAACCACCGGCTACTCGACCCTCGTATTTGGTTTCAACTGAAATGAAATACACCCAAATGAATTTCGCCTTACACTGCGATCAACACGATCGCGATCAATGCCAGCAGCACGCCAACCGTTTGCGGTCGGGTCAGATGTTCTTTCAGCAGCAGCCAGGCCAGGAGCACGGTCATGCCGGGGTAGAGCGAGCCGAGCACGGCAGCCACATCCAGTCGTCCGGCTTGCCCGGCCAGCACGTACATGGCGTTGGCCGAGACATCCAGCACGCCGCACAATGCCGCCAGCGGCCAAACCTTCGGCGGCGGGGTCCATGATTGGCGGGTGAACAGGATATAAACCACCAGGGTGATCACCCCGGCTGTCCGGGCACTGATCAGCGGCCAATAGGTGGATTGCCGGGTGGCTGCATGCATCAGGACGAAATAAGCGCCGAAGGTTATCGCAGCCAGCACCGGCAACCGCAGGACAGCCCAGCGGAGTTTGAGCGTTTTCCCGATCCCTTCCGCAGAAGAGACCAGCCATATGGAGATCAGAGCCAGCAGGAAACCGCCGAATTTCAGGAAACCGGGGAAGCCCTCGGTCGCGGCGCTGTACAACATGGGGATGACCGCCGCAAGCAGACCGGAAACTGGCGCGGCCACGCTCATCTGTCCCTCGGCCAGGGCGCGGTAAAGGAGTGTGATCCCGACCACGCCGCATACGCTGGCCAGCCCGGCCAGCAGCAGGTCGCGTCCGGATGGCAATGGGTTGTGGAAGATGAAAGGCAGGGGCAGCAAGACCAGCAGGCCAACCCATTCGCCGGTCAATACCACCCGGTATACGCTGGCGCGGCGTGAACCCAATCCGCCGGCAAAGTCCGCCGCACCCCACAGGATGGCGGCGCCGAGTCCGAAGAAGATGGGCAATGAGGCGGCAATGTTCATCATTCACCTTGACATGAAACCATCCTTGCGAAGGTTGAGATTCTGGCAGGATCCTGGATGCAATAGCTATCCTTGTCGAAACCCTTCATCGGGTTATTTCTGAACCTTCGCAAGGATTCGTATCAGTGGATTTGCTGCTTCTTGCATAAATATCTGAACCGAATCTGCCAAAAAACAGACAGGAAACGGTAATCCTGGTTCAAATATTTACGCAGCACTCTGTAAAAAAACGGAGTTTCCTCCGGCTTGATTGTACTCTGGATATGGGGATTGGGTGGGCTCTGGCATCAGCACCTTGCCATGACGCGCTCCAGAAGTTGCTGTCGCCGCAGGAGAAAACGCTCATCCACGCCATCCTGCCGTTTTAAGGATCTCTCCAGCGCAGGTGCGGCATAGCGCAGTTCCGCCAGGGAGGCCGGCAGTTCGATCTCGGAGAGTGCCAGCAGGGTGTAATGGAAGGGGAAACGCTTCCAGTGGCCTTTACCATCCCGGTACTGAGAAATGATCCGGATGTGTGCATCCAGCCGTTGCGTGGCTTCAGTTGACCCTCCCACAGCCAGGTAGCGCATGAAGCCAACCCCGGAATGGGCGCACTCACCTACGACACACAGATCAGCGGCAAAGCAGGAACTGAGCAGTTTGCTTTGAACCCTTTCCAGACTTGTTTCCATTTCGGACGATGGCAGGCCCAGGAGCAGGATGGCCCGGGCAGCCTCGGCGCTGAGGATGTTGCGGGGCCCGAGCTGCGTATGCAGTTTCTCGCCGGTGAACAGGAATACGCCCTCTGCGAAATCTTTATCGGTCGGTGCGAACAAACCGGCGTGGGGTCCGGAAGGATATTGCCTGCCCAGGATGAAATCGGCGGCCTGCTTCTTATCCTGGTTGGAAAGTGGCCTGTTGAAGAAGATGGCTTCGTTCAAGGCATCGATCGTATGTGCAAGGCTATTGGTTTGGAACATTGGCAGCCTCCATCATGAACGTGGGATACACCATTCTACAGTCGGAATATGTCAATTCCCGGCATCAACCGGCCTGAGCCGCAGGGATGGGAAGTGTTTGGCGGCGCGGCGCAGGCCGGCCTCGGAGCCATCCAGGGTTTCGCCGGCCCAGCGCGAGAACATGATCAAAGCGCGCGGGTTGATCTTTGCCACCTGCATCAGCCAGGCAGTGACCTCTTCTTCTGGCAGGGGTTCGGCTATGGCCTGGAACCTGCGTTTCCCTACCTGCACATGAACATTCGGGTTTGTTCGAGCGTTCCGGTACCAGTCCGTTTTCCCGCCCCAGCCGGCCATGACGATGTAGCTGCAGGTTTCTGGTTCGAACCGGTATTCGAGCGGGGTTTGGCGTGCTTTACCGCTCTTGCGTCCGGTGGTGGTGAGTAGCAGGACAAAGCCGCTGAAAATGGGCAGGCCGATCCTGTAGAAGAAGACCGGGGTCTTGAACAACCAGCGAAAGACCGGGCCGGGGCCATCCATCGGAACCAGGCGAGTCATGATGAATTCTTCTACCCGCAGAACGATACGCAGGAAAGGGGAAATGGTTAAGTCACTCATTGGAAGACTCGCTGCCTTGAATTCTACTGCGAACCCTGTACAAACAATTTATCCTCGATCCATTCGTTGACTACATTCTCCAGGATATCCAGTGGCATGGGGCCGTTTCCCAATACGATATCGTGGAACTCCTTGATATCGAACTGCGATCCGAGTTGATCCATTGCCGATTGACGGAGTTCCAAGATCTTGTGCATGCCGATGGTATATCCACAGGCCTGGCCTGGGAGAACGATGTAACGGGTCAACGCAGATGGGCTGCTGCGCACCCCGTAAATTCCTTCCAGGTAATCCAACGCTTGGTCAGCCGTCCATCCCCTGGCATGGATACCCGTATCCACCACAAGGCGGATTGCGCGCGATAGCTCGAAGGACAGGCGTCCCAGGTTCCCGTACGGATCGTTTTCGTAAACGCCCATCTCCCAGGCCAGACGTTCCGCATAGGAAGCCCAACCTTCCAGGTAAGCATTGAACTCGATGTTCTTCTGAAAAGTTGGCAGGTTCATTTCGCGTGTTAGCGCACCTTGAAGGTGGTGACCGGGGATGGTCTCATGGTAGATGAAGGATGGGATGATATCGCTGCTGAGTGGCTGATCCATGGAAACGAAAAATTTTCCGGGTCCGGAGCCGTCCAACGGCGGGGGAATGTAATAGGATAACGAACCATAAGGCTCTGGCAGGATGACCAATCCGGTGCTTGGATACAGGTTGAAGAAATCACCAACTTTCAATTCCATCGCCTCAATCAGGCGTTGGAATTCGGCGAGGAGGGCATCCCCGGCAAGCGAATCGACCTCTGGGTTCAGTTCGGCCAGGCTGACATCGGGAGGGTATCCCAACTCGACCGCAACTTGCCTGATTTCCGCCAGGATGCGTTCCACCTCGGCCAGCCCAAGTTCGTGGATCTCGTCAGGTGTCATGTCGGTGGATGTCTGCTGGCGGAGCAGGTAAGCGTAATACGCCTCGCCATTCGGGAACTTCCATACACCCAGGTCATCCATGGCGATGCTTTTCAGATAGAGCAGGTATTCTCCCAGTTTGAGAAAGGCCGGTACAAAGGTCTGTTCGATTTCTGTCCGGGCAGCCAGAATCAAAGCGGGCTTGTCTTGAGCATTGATTCCTTCAGCATCCTCCAACCGGCTGACGAAGGATGTGTACAACTCAATTCCATCCACATTGAAGGACCCTTGCGGTTCCATCTGGATGTGTGCTTCGAGCTGGGTGATGGCATCCTGGATGATGGAGCGGGGCGGGACCACACCGGCCTGCTCGCGCAGTTTTAATCCCTCCAGGATTTGATCCACCCAGGTGTCGAGCTGGGAGAGGCGGGAGATATAATTTTGGGCATCCTGTTCGGTCTCGAGTGGGAGGTAGTTCACCATGAAATCAATCAGCCAGTTCTGGATGCCCCAGATGGTGAGCGGATTGACCGGATAATCGTTATACATGAATTCCTGGCCACGGATGCGGTCATCGAGGTACCAGGCGTAAATGTCATAGGAAAGCTGCTGCTCCTGGGTCAGGCTGGTGTGATCGTAAGTATTCAGCAGATTCCAAATTACAACCTCCAATTGCTGGGTATCACGGATGTAGGCATCGGATCGATCCGTGAATTGATCACCAGGAACATCGAATTGTTCAGCAAGCCCGTTGACGAACAGCTTGTCGGGATCCCTGAAGAGTAATTCGTGATAGGATGCCTCGAAGAACTGGCCGATTGGCAATCCTTGCAGGCTCGCGATGATTTCATCTATGGGAAGCTGGGTGGTGGCTGGCGTGGGCTGAATCGTTGGGATTGGTTGCTGAACCCCGATGGTGGGCGATGGCAAGGCCGTCGGGAACACGGATTGGCAACCTACCAGAAGCATCAACACAGCCAATAGGGTCAGCGGGGTCGATCTGCGTGCAGTTGGTTTATGAGCCATAATCATCTCACAACGCAACGAAGAGGTTACAGTTCATTGGCCCAACTTGGATCGGATCCATTCATCCACCACCTGCTGCAGGAAGCCAACCGGCATCGGACCGCTGCCCAGGATCACATCATGGAACTCTTTGATATCGAACTGGTGTCCAAGCTGTTCCATGGCCTGTTGGCGGAGCGCCAGGATGGTGATATACCCAAAATCATAGCTGACAGCCTGCCCGGGCAGGGTAACATAGCGGTTCATCTGCCTGACCGGGGTTGGTCGGCCGGTTGTCTCTTCGAAGTAAGCTGCCGCTTCTTCACGCGTCCAGCCCATGGCGTGAATTCCGGTATCGATAACCATCCGGGCAACCTGGTTGAGCATGAGCCTCAGGCGGCCGAGGTTTTCCATCTGGTCATCCCCATACAGCCCCATCTCCCATCCCAACTGCTGGGCATATACCGCCCAACCTTCCACGTAACCCTGGAATTCGATATCTTTCAGGTAAACATCCGAGCAAAGGGTCGTTCGAAAAGTGGGTAGATCCATATCCAATGTTATTGCCAGTTGCATATGGTGGCCGGGAATGGTTTCGTGGTGGGTTAGAACAGTCTTGTTGTACAGAGTGAACTGGTTGGGGTTTTGCAGGTTAACGATCATCTGGCCCGGCGCGGAGCCATCCATGCGGGGAGCCTGATAATAGGCCGGTACAGGCGCTGATGGATCAACTGTGATAACCAAAGCCGCGGTCGGGAGCAAGCCAAAGAAATCGGGTGCGGCAGCCTCTGCCTCGCTGATCAGGCGCTGGTATTCGGCCAACAAAGCATCGCCTTCCAGCGCATTGCTGTTTTCATCGAGGAGTTGGTTGATCTCGGCCATGCTCAGGTTGGATGGATATCCCAGTTTGGCGGCAACCTGCTGCATTTCACCCTGCAGGCGCGCGACTTGAGCCAGGCCCATTTCGTGGAGTTCATTCGCACTCAAGTCGGTTCCCGTGTAGCGGCGCAGGAGGTAATCGTAGTAGGCTTCCCCATTCGGGAGTCGCCACAAGCCAGCATCGTCGGTTGCGACGCTTTGGAGATGGAGCAGGTAATCCCGTAGTTCGGTAAAGGCTGGG
>JBFYSM010000049.1:0-2853 GCA_041301605.1 Chloroflexota bacterium
TGCTCAGGCAGGAGGATCTTTTCCCTGCGCGGCCGGGCAGCCGGGTTGGGGTATCCTATCACGTGTTGAAAGCCTTATCAAGTCTTTCGATAAAACAAAATCCGCCCGATTGGGCGGATAGCAAGAATGACACCGATCAGCTTGCTCCCAGATCCTTCATCCTCGTGATCAGGATCGAACTGGCAACCATCAGCCCAATGGCCAGCAGCAAGGCCGGAGTGAAGGAACCATCCTTTGCCTTCATGGCTTCCATAATGTAAACAAAAACAACCGAGGCCTGCCCGAATAACTGGATCAGCCCGTTCGATGTTCCTTCCGGGGTGGGATGGGTGATCTCGGCGGCATACTGCATCCCGATTGGATTGGTGCTGACCAGGAAAAATCCCAATGCGAACGCCGAAACGAACAACAGCCATAACTGGGTGGCATAGGCCAGCCCCACCAGACCGGGAATGGCCAGCAAAAATCCCAGCAGGAGATAAGGCTGGCGCTTATGCTGCTTGTCCGAGAAAGGCGGGATGACCACTGCACCCAGCACCCCGCCGACCAGCATCAGCGCGCCGAGCGTGCCTGCATCGGCCGGGGTGAAACCGCGCGGGCGGATGATGGTCTCGACCCAGGTGGTGATCCCGTTGAAGATGCCCATGCCGATGAAAGAGACAAACAGGTATAGCCAGAAGGATCGGACCGTCAAGGCATGCTTCAAACCATCCAGCATCAGGGCGCGCGCTTCCTGCCCAGGCGGACAGGGCGGGGTGGCAGGCTTCTCACGGGCAAAGATGACGAACAATACGGCCGAGAAAGCTGCAATGCCACCATATAGCAATTGCACGGTGGGGATGGTTAGCGTCTCGACCAGGATGGGGGTCAGCACCATGCCGAGCGCAGTCCCCACCAGGTTGGCAAGCGTCACCAACCCAACCGCGGTGGCGCGTTCCTCGATGCTGAACCACTGCGCCGGTACTTTCGTCCAGGCGTTGAGCAGGAAGGGTTGGGCGATCGCCACGCCGATGGTGCTCAGCAAAACAAGTGTGTAGTCCGTGCCCGCCAGGCCGCGCACCACGCCGAAGATCCCCATCAAAACCGCCCCGATGCCAACCGTCAACCGGAAGCCATAGGTATCGATCGCCCAGGAGACGGGGATGGAAAGGGGAATAAATACGATCATGAAGGTCATCGCCAGCAGGCCAATCTCCAGGTCCGATACGCCATAGTAACTCGCCGCCGGGCCGGTGATCGGTGCATACGCGATCCACAGCATCTGGATGGTCAGGTTGATGAACATAAAAACGGCCAGCACCACCCAGCGATAGCCATACAGACGGAATGTTTTGTTGTTCATGAAGCCTCCATATACCGGATATCGTTGTTGGCGGCAAATCAGAAATCAGGTTGTACGCATCCTATAACACCCCATGGCAGGGGTTGGATGTGTCGTTTCAGGCGACAGGCGAAGATCGAAAAATGCAATCTACACTCCCTCAAGAAAAGCAAGAGACCACTCCGAATGGGTGGCCTCTCCAATATCTGTTCTTTCAAGCATGCTAAAGCTCTGAAGTTCGCTTAACGAAATCCATCACCTCATCCAATTTGGCGAATGCCAGGGCGGTGACAGTATCCGCACCGCCGTAGTAGATCGCGATCCGCCCGGTTGGTTCATCGTAGAGTGTGGCACAGGGGAAAGCCACATTTGGCACATCACCCACACACTCATAATAAGTTTGCGGGGAAAGCAGGTAGGGTTCAGCACGAGCGATCACCTTCCAAGGTCGATCCAGGTCCAGCAAAGCCGCGCCAAAACTGTACACAAACCCATTGCAGGAGGTCAGCACGCCGTGATAGAACATCAGCCAGCCCTCCGGGGTTTCGATGGGCACCGGCCCTGCTCCGATCTTGGTGCTTTGCCAACCGCCCTTGACGCCCATCACAAAACGGTGTTCCCCCCAGTGGATCATGTCGGGACTCTGGCTGAGATAAATATCCCCAAATGGCGTGTGTCCATTATCACTGGGACGGTTGAGCATCACATACTTTCCGTTGATCTTTCGGGGGAAAAGCACGCCATTGCGATTGAATGGCAGCAGTGCATTCTCAAGGAAATGGAACTTCTCAAAATCGAACGTGTACCCGATGCCGATGGTGGGACCATGATAGCCATTGCACCAGGTCACATAGTAGCGATCTTCCAGCCAAACCACGCGCGGATCGTAGCGATACTGGAACTGGCCGATTTCAGGGTCATCACATAGCCATTCGATGGGAGTATCATCGAGCACCCAATCGATGCCGTTATCACTGAAACCACGATTCAAATTCATCTCGCGCTTCTTGTTGTCGCAGCGGAATACGCCCGCAAACTTGCCCTTGAAGGGCACAACCGCGCTGTTGAAAATACTATTGGAGGAGGGAATGAGATTTCGGGGAATGATCGGGTTGGCGCTATACCGCCAGATCACATCAGAACAGCCTGCAGAACGTTCTTCCCAGGGGATGTTTGGCAAGCGAGGCGTGAATAACATCGGAAGTCTCCTCTCCTTCTGATTGAACCAATTTCCGCAAAATGGTTGACTTCAAGAAAAAAAAACTGTATAATATTTTTGGGAGCGCTCCCATTTTATCACAATATACAGGCAGTATCAAAAATATTGCCGTTTTTTTATATATATAGAAGCCTTTTCTTGAGAGCGCCGCCAAAACCAGGAGCAGATCCGTGTCGCATCTCACGCTTGAGGATATTGCTGAGCAGGCCAGAGTATCACGTTCGACAGTTTCACGGGTTGTGAACAATCATCCCAATGTCAGTGAGGATGTCCGTAAGCGTGTTTTGGGAGTTATTCAAAATACCGGGTATCA
>JBFYSM010000054.1:0-3888 GCA_041301605.1 Chloroflexota bacterium
GGCTTCGCCGCCCACACACCCCCATCTTCCCCTATTTATTGAGAAGTTACTATTAATTTACGTAAGTTGGCATGAAGAAATCGAATGAGCCTGGCAGTTCTAACCGGTGCAGGAGTGCATACCAAACGTGTGGCAGAGGATTATAATCAGGCGATGCCCACCCAGGCAGGGCAGCCCGCTGTAGAACGCGGCGTCCCATTTTATCCACCCCGTAACCACGGGGAGACATCACCATTGTGCACGAAGGAGCGACCCTATGAGTGTGATCGAAGTCACCAACCTGACCAAGTTTTACGGTAAGTCGCGGGGCATCGTGGATGTCTCTTTCAGCGAAGAAGAAGGCGAAATCTTCGGTTTCATCGGGCCAAACGGCGCCGGGAAATCCACCACCATCCGCCTGCTGCTCTCGCTGATCCACCCCACCAGCGGCAACGCCAAAGTCTTTGGCAAGGATGTGGTTACACACGGACCGGAAATCCGCCGCGACATCGGCTACCTGCCATCGGAAGTCTTTTACTACGAGGGCATGAAGGTCATCGATCTGCTCAAGTATTCCGCCAGTTTCTACGATTGCGACTGCGCCAAACGCCTGCACGAACTCTCCGAGTATATGGAGTTGGAGTTGAACCGTCGCATCAGCGACCTGTCCTATGGCAACAAGAAGAAAGTGGGCATCGTCCAGGGCCTGCTGCACAGTCCCAAACTGCTCTTCCTGGATGAGCCGACCGCCGGCCTCGATCCGCTCATGCAGCGCAAGTTCTTCGACCTGATCCGCGCCGAGAACGCCCGCGGCGTGACCGTCTTCTTCTCCTCGCACATCCTGGGCGAAGTGCAGCGCCTGTGCACCCGGGTGGGCATCATCCGCGAGGGCAAGATCGTGGAAATCTCCGATATCCGCACCCTGCAGCAGAACAATTACAAGAAGGTGCGCATCACGGCTGATGGGCTGAACCCGGCATCCTTCGATCTGCCCGGTGTGACCAACATGCAGACAGAGAACGGAACGGTATATTTCTTTTTCAAGGGCGATATCAATGCTGTACTGCAAAAGATCAGCGGTGTCCAGGTTTCGGATGTAACCATCGAGGAGCCCACACTGGAAGAGATCTTCATGCACTACTACGAATAGGCAGGCACCATGAGCCTCAATATCTACAAACACGAGTTCCACATGCGGCTGCGATCGGTGATCATCTGGTCGCTTTCTGCCGCGGCGATTGCCCTGGTCTTCTTCGCCATCTTTCCGGTCTTCGCCGACCAGGCCGCGCTGATGAACCAGCTATTGGAAAAATTCCCCCCGGAATTGCGCGCCGCCTTCGGCATGGAGGAAATCGACCTCTCGACCGTGCTGGGCTTTTACAGTTTCATCCTGCTCTTCGTCCAGATCTGCCTCGCCATCCAGGCTGGCAACTACGGCTTCGGGCTGGTCTCGGTCGAAGAAGCCGAACTGACCGCCGATTTCCTGCTCACCAAGCCGGTCAGCCGTACACAGATCCTGACCAGCAAGCTGCTCGCCGCCCTCACCAGCCTGCTCGTCACCAACCTGGTTATCCTGGCCAGCTCCTTCCTCGCCATCGAGCTCTTCCGCGATGGGCGCGAGTACGATCCGGGCTTGCTGCTCTTGATGCTCGCCAGCCTGGTGATTTTCCAGCTCTTCTTCCTGTGCGTTGGGCTGGTTGTTTCCCTGCTGGTCAGGCGTGTCCGCAGCGTGACGCCCTATTCCCTCGGCCTGGGTTTCGGGGCGTATGTTCTGAGCGCCTTCAGCGGCGTCTTTGGCGACGTGAAGCTGGAGTACATCACGCCCTTCAAGCATTTTGACTTGGCCTACATCGTCCAGCACGAGGCGTTGAACACACCCCTGGTGCTGCTCAATGTGTCCATTACCCTGGTGTCGCTGGCGGTCAGCTACTGGCTCTACACCCGCCGCGACATCCCCTCGGTGTCGTAAGGAGGTGCGCCTTGAACATCTTTTTCCGCGAACTGAAAGCCAACTTCAAATCGCTGATCATCTGGAGCGTCATCATCGTCCTGCTGACCATGATCGCCGTCGCCAAGTTCTCCGCCTTCGCCGGCGACCCATCCATGTTGGCCATGCTGGATTCCCTGCCCCCCGCCATGCTGGATGCACTCAGCATGCGCGCCTTCAACCTGACCACGGTGAGCGGCTTCTACGGGCTGATGTTCATCTACTTCTCACTGATGGGCGCCATCGCCGCCGCCATGTGGGGCAGCGAGATCATCTCCAAGGAGGAGCGCAACAAAACGGTGGAGTTTTCGCTGGTGCTGCCGGTCTCGCGCAGCCGGGTCGTCACCGCCAAGGCGCTGGCAGCCCTGGTCAACTGTCTCGCCTTCGTCCTGGTCACCTGGGGCATCTCCCTTGTAGCGGTCAGGCCGTACAGCCCGGACGCGGCCTTCTATGACTTCCTGCGGCTGGAAATGGTCGCCATGTTCCTGATCGAGCTGATCTTCCTCGCCATCGGGCTGTTACTGGGTTGCTCCATGAAGCAGTACAAGCGCTCCGGCTCGACCGCCGTCGCCATCATCCTGGTAACCTATGTCATATCCATCCTCCCCGCCATGTATGAGAAGCTGGACTTCCTCAAGTACTTCACCCCGTTCAAGTATTACGACGCCGGCGAGCTCTTCCGAAGCGGGACGCTGGATGGCACCTACCTGCTCATCTCGGCAGGGATCATCATCGTCTGCGTGGCGATGGCGTATTGGGTTTATAAAAGGCGGGATCTATATATTTAGAGAGCAAGTGCAATTCAGTTAGGCTCTCGCCTGACAATAAATCTTGCACCAACCCTCCCCGAATCTCGCAGGTTTGGGGAGTTTTTTTGAGTGAGAAGGGTTGATGAGAGTTGGGTTTGCTCGACCGATCAGTTGCCGGTCAGCCCATCCAAAGTACAGACCGCCCGGTTTTATTTCACATGCTCCCCTTGTGCCATGTATTTTCTTTCACTAACTGTTATATAATCAGGTTATGACCCAGACCGGGCAGCTCTCCCTGCTGCTGCAGCTCTCGCAAACCTTCAACTCCACGCTCGACCTGGATGAAGTGCTCAACCGGGTGATGGATGAGGTGATCGCGGCCGTGCACGCCGAGCGCGGCTTCGTGATGTTGTACGATGCCGAGGGACGTTTGAGCTTCCAGGTGGCACGCGGCATGGATCAGAAGACGATCGAGGATCCCCTCTTCCAGGTCTCGCGGGGGGTGGTGGAAAAGGTGGAGCGCGAAGGGCAGCCAATCGTCACGGTCGACGCGCAGCAGGATGAACGCTTCAGCTCCCGCCAGAGCATCGTCTCGCTGGGAGTGCGTTCGATCCTGTGCGTGCCATTGATGAACAAGGAGCGCAAACTGGGGGTCATCTACGTGGATAACCGCCTGCGATCGGGCATCTTCGCCACAACGGACCTGGAACTGCTGGGCTCGATTGCCTCCACGGCAGCAATCGCCATCGATAACGCATCGCTCTACCAGGATTTGCAGCAATCGAAGCAGGAACTGGAGGCGGCCTATGTCACCACGCTGGAAGGTTGGGCGCGGGCCATCGAACTGCGCGACCACGAGACGGAAGGCCACACCCGGCGGGTGACCGAGATGGCAGTCCGTTTTGCCGAAAAACTGGGCATCCAAAAGCCGGACCTGGACCACATCTACCGGGGGGCGCTGCTGCACGATATCGGCAAGATGGGCGTCAGCGATACCATCCTGTGCAAGCCGGGTTCACTGACAGAAGAAGAACGCGCTGAAATGAAGAAGCATCCCCAATACGCCTATGAGATGCTTCGCCCGATCTCGTTCCTGCAACCGGCGATCGACATCCCATACTGCCACCACGAGAAATGGGATGGCACGGGTTACCCGCGCGGCCTGAAAGGCGC
>JBFYSM010000130.1:0-10317 GCA_041301605.1 Chloroflexota bacterium
CCCAGGATATCCGCCTTGACAGCCGGTTGTTCGTAATTATCCAAATCCATGAAGTGGTAGAACTCCCCATCTGTGTACAGGTATTGAACATTGTGGAAATCCAAACGGACATCCTGCACCCGGTCCCCGGATTGGAATGTCTTTTCGATGTTCGCACCCGTGACCAGGTTACGAGCCTTGATGCGGATGGTGGCATTCCCGCGACCGGGCTTGTGGTGGTGATAATCGGTCACCTTATACAACTGTCCATCGAACTCAAAGGTAACACCCTTGCGGAGATCATTGACATCAATCATCGTACACTTCCTTAAATCAAAATGATAGCGGGCGGCATTATAGCCGAATCAGAAGAAAAAAACCAGTCCTCAGCCAGTATGCGAATGGTGGATCTCAGCCAGCGGATCGCCTCGCATCAATTCCACTGCATGCTCCAGGACAGGCGAGATCACCCGAAAATTTTCCACCGCAGCTTTTGGGCTGCCTGGTAAATTGACAATCAGTACCCGGCCGCGCATCCCTGCCACCGCCCGCGACAGCATGGCGTGTGGAGTGACGCGCAAACCTGCCATCCGCATGGCTTCCACCAACCCGGGCGCCAGGCGCTCTACAACGGACAGGGTGGCTTCGGGAGTAACATCGCGGGGTGAAAAACCCGTTCCACCGGTTGTCAGGATCACATCCAGATCGCCTCGTTCGACCCACGCAACCAATGTTTCGCGCAAGGTGTCGATATCATCAGGCAATATGGATTGGCGAAAAACATTCCACCCCTTCGAGCGGATTTCTGCGATCAATGCGGGGCCCGAGATGTCGCGCCGTTCTCCCGTTGACGAACGATCCGAGGCTGTAAGTACCCCAAACCGCAAACTCATCTAGCCCAAATCCTTTCCGTATACAAATAATTCCATCTTTTCCCAATCCCGATGTTCATAAAATCGGATTGTGGTTTCGTTATCCTGAGTAACGAGCAAATAGCACCGCAAGCAACCCTTCGCTCTCAACCGTTTCTCCAGCTCGGTCATCAGGAGGCTTCCAATTCCCTGTTCGCGGTAAGGTTCCGTAACTGCCAGGTGGTACACCAATCCTCGCCTCCCATCGAAGCCGCCCATCACCGTGCCCACAATCGTGCCTCTATTTTCCGCAACAAGGAACAGTTCCGGGTCGCGTTGGATTTTCTTCTCGATCTCTTCCGGTTCATCAGAGCGTCGGAGATGAATGCCTTCACCTGCAGTGGCCCATAGATGATAAACTTCCTTATAATCATTGGGGTAGCAAAATTCGCGAATATTAACTCTATCTTTCACGCCGATCAATCCTGCGGCCTCAGGAGTCGGAGAAGATCATCTGGCATGTAAGGCTTGAGAAGAAATTCATTTGCACCGGCATCCAGGCAAGCCTCCCGCATGTTCATTCCCGAAGCCATAATGATCATGATATGCTTCAAATCATCTTGTTGACGTAACGCCTTGACGACATCCAGGCCATTAAGATCACCTAAATGGACATCCATCAGGATAACATCCGGCATCTCTATGCGGATATTTTCAAGGATATCCCCAACCTTGTCCAATACTGTCACAACCTGATAGCCCTCCAGGCCCAGTAAAGTTGTCAACAGCGATACCATTGTGTAATCATCTTCAGCGAGGAGAACTTTTGTCATCCCGATTTTCCTTTGGGTGCGGATTTTTCCGGCTTCTGGCCTGCAGGCCGTGGGGCAGCCTTGCTTGCCAGTGCATTTTCCAGTACATCATCCACCGACTCGGCAAAAATGAACTCCATCGTCTTGCGAACTTCATCGGGAACATCCTCGAGGTCCGGTTCGTTACGCTTCGGCAGGATCACTGTATTAAGCCCATTACGATGGGCTGCGAGCATCTTCTCTTTGATGCCTCCGACAGGTAAAACCTGTCCGCGTAAGGTGATCTCCCCGGTCATGCCGACGCCCTTCTTGACCCTCCGGCCACTGATCAGCGATACCAGAGCTGTGGCCATCGTAACACCCGCGGACGGGCCATCTTTGGGTTGCGCGCCAGCCGGAATGTGCAAATGGATATCTGTCTTGTCATAGAAGTCCGCTGGCAGACCGATCTCTTCCGCCCGCGAGCGGACATAAGAGAGGGCTGCCCGGGCTGATTCCTGCATCACATTCCCGACCGAGCCAGTAACCTGAAATCCTTTCCCGCCAGACATGCGCGTCGCCTCGATGAAGAGCACATCGCCACCATATGGCGTCCATGCCAGGCCAGCCGCGACTCCCGGGATCGATGTTCGAGCATTGATCTCTTCCGGTCCAAGGTATACGGGATGACCCAGCAGCTCCTTGGCAACCTTTGGGGTGATTGTGGATACTCTCTTCTTCCCTTCTGCAATTTGGGTACCGATTTTACGGCATATGGTACCGATCTTTCGCTCCAGGTTGCGAACGCCTGCTTCGCGGGTATAGTAAGAAATGATCTTCCGCAAGGCTTCATCCGAGAATTTGGCCTCCCTGTCTCGTAAACCATTCTCGCGGATCTGGCGCGGTACAAGGTAACCTTTGGCGATTGCCACCTTTTCGCTCTCCGTGTAACCGGAGATACTAATGACTTCCATACGATCCAGTAATGGGCCTGGTATGGTTTCCAGTTGATTGGCTGTGGTTATGAACATCACCTGTGAAAGATCGTAGGATACTTCCAGGTAATGATCCCGGAACTCGGAATTTTGCTCCGGATCAAGTACTTCCAACAGGGCCGATGCCGGATCGCCATGATAGTCAAATACCAGTTTATCGATTTCATCCATCATGAAGACCGGGTTGCGGCTTTCAACACGACGCAAAGCCTGTAAGATCCGACCTGGCATGGCTCCAATGTATGTACGACGATGGCCGCGGATCTCCGCCTCATCCCGCACCCCACCCAGGGATATCCGAATGAATTTCCTGCCCATGGCACGCGCGATGGATTGACCCAAGGATGTTTTCCCCACACCTGGAGGGCCAATAAAGCAGAGGATTACCCCTTCACGTTCGCGCCGGATGAAATCTTCGGAAGGCTTTTCTCTTTCATCCTTGCGCTCCAATCTGAGTTTCCGGATCGCCAGGAACTCCAGGATGCGTTCTTTGACATCCTCAAGCCCGTAATGATCCTGGTCGAGGATCTGGCGTGCATGGGCAATTTCCAGGTTGTCATCTGTACCGACAGACCAAGGAATAGAAACCAGCCAATCCAGATAGGTGCGGATAACACCATATTCTGCTGCAGCGGTAGGCAGGCGGGATAAGCGTTCCAATTCGCGACGGGCTTGCTTCTCAGCTTCATCGGGCATCTCGGCAGCATCGATTTTCTTGCGGAATTCCTCAACCTCGACCGCCTGTTCATCCTTCTCACCAAGTTCCTTCTGGATGGCCTTCAGTTGCTCACGCAGGAAATAATCCCGTTGAACTTTTTCAATTTCGGAACGAGCTTCATTCTGGATCTTCTGGCCAAGTTGCAGAACTTCAGCCTCGCGCACCAGAAAGGAAACCAGTTTTCGTAGCTTCTCCTTTACGGAATCGATTTCCAGGATTTGTTGTGCATCATCCAGGTCAATACGCTGGAAGTTGGCTACCGTGTAAACAACTTGCAACGGATCTTCCACTGCCAGGATCGAATCGACCAGTTCGCGCGGGATTGAGGGGCTCATTTCTGCGATCTGGGAAAACTGGTCGCGGGCACTGCGGGCGAGAGCATCTACCTCCCGACCGCCCTCCACCTTCTCGGGCAACAATTGTACCCTTGCCTGGAGATACGGCTCCTCCTGGATGAACTCACCCAGGCGGAAGCGTTCCAAGCCCTGTACCAGCAAACGGATCGTGCCATCCGGTGCCCGGAAGAGGCGATGGACGGTAGCAATTGTGCCAACCGGATACAAGTCACCCGGCCCCGGGTTTTCCAATTCTGGATTACGAGAGGCAACCAACCCGATAAACCGATCACCCCCTGCAACATCATCTATCAGGCGGATGGAACGGGGTTGGCCAATCGTCAACGGCACCGCCGTTTGTGGATATACAACAACACCGCGCAGGGGCAGGATGGGGAGAGTATCCGGATATTTAAGGGTTTCTTCAGTCAACACTTCTTTCTCTTCGGGCTCTACCTCAGGAGCATCTTTTTTGGTCAAGCGGGGGAAAATGGAAGACATGAGCAATTCCTCTACTGACAGATCTAAATCATTATTGCCGATCCAGTTGAATATTTCCAGCAGATTTGCATTCCATCGAGAGGCTGTCATGGTTTTGCTTCGATCTTCACGTGAGCAGGTTTGGCCTTTGGAAGGGTAATGGTTAGGAATCCATCTTTATAGATCCCTTCAGCATGATCGATATCCAATCCTGACAGCAACTCGACCGTGGTGCTGAACTCACCAAAGCGTATTTCCATTTGTTGATAAGCACGTTTTTCCTGTGATTCACAACGCACACCACTGACAACCAGGAAATCCTTATCAACACTAATGGAAAAATCCTCCTCTTTCATCCCTGCAATCTCCACCCGGATGACAAAACTGCTCTCCGTTTCAAATACATCCGTTGGCGGGCTCCAGGCATACGACCGGATACCCACCTGCCAGCCAACATTATGAAAACCGCGCGGTGGACGCTCGATAGAAGACTCGGATTTTCGAATTTGCGCTGCCATTTCTACTGCTCCTTGCATATAAAGGCGCCCCTGGCGGGATTCGAACCCACAACCAACAGCTTAGAAGGCTGCTGCTCTGTCCATTGAGCTACAGGGGCAATGATAACAACTTCGTCAGGATGATATTAAAGGTCTCAGCCCCTTGTACACAACCATACCAGACAATGTCCGCAAGATGATATCCGCTGGCCTGTTAAGTGCATTCCCAAGTTCTTCGGCTGACATAGGCATATTGCCATTGGCCAGAAGTTGGCGGAATACGGCATCTACGAGGGCAGTATGTTCGTTGAGGAAACCCTCCCTCTTGGCACAATGGCTCATGATTGCATGCTGCAAGCCATCCACCGGGCGGACCTCGGCAGTATCCGGATCGATCCAATCCAACAATTGCTTTTCCGGTGTTTCTGCAAAAGACGCCTGGTGCTCTTCACACAGCATCCCCCGCAAGTACACATGCCAGTCGCGGTCGTTATCCCGCCACCAGTCGAAATCGATGTGGAATGGTGTTTGTAACGTGGGCTTGATCAGGCTAGGGCGCTTGAGTTGCATCATATCTCTTCCTGCTCGCGATCATCCGTGGCCAGACGGTAATACAGGTCGCCTACATGCTTAAAATGAGAACTCGTTGCCAGCAACCAGAGCATCGGCCCAGGCGGGCATCTGCGGGTGATATTCAATGCGGAATATAATTCTTGGGCATGTACATGTCCCTGCAAGTTGAGTTTCGTCATCTCGGTCACTGATTTGATGACTGCCTGCTCGAATGTTTGCCTGGATTTTACCAACTGTTCGCAGGCCAAATCCACAGCATCCACATCCGTTACGTAGACCACCATCCGCTCATCGTAATCGGCCGTAATATTCTGACGCAGCATGGCAAAGACAATACCGCCATCCGATCCAACCAGGACAGTCCGCACCCAATCACGCGTTGGTCGCCGCGTTTTGGCCTGGACAACCACCTTACCGGGTTCCTTTGTCTTCCGGATCGTAATGAGGCTGCCCGGTATCAAGCCCTGTTTTTGATAGAAACTGCTCAAGCCATATACATAGCGGTGTTCGCGGACCACCCAGGCAGGAATTTCATCTTTTGTCTGGCCGTTCACGATTGTGAAGCGGACGCGAGACGACTCATACGCCGTAGGGAACAACCTGCGAACCCGGGCTGAGATCGGGAGCGTGCCAGCCCTCCAATGGGGATATGTCAGACTTATGGTAACTTCATTTTGATCTACGGGCGTTGTGTCTATCTCGCTCAGTTCATCATCCACCGATAACTCAAATGCCCGCATATCATCTGTCAGTAAATTCCTGTCATACTCAATGGGGGCATAACGCAACCACAGCGGTACTTTTTGCACATCTTCAGGTTCCAATCGCCGGAGGCACCACAAGACTTCACCTGAAGGGCCAACCTCATCAAATCGTCCATCTTCCTGGAGGGCGTAGTTCAGGGAAAATTCGACCAACTTCGAGTTAACGCTTTCGGATAATTCCACTTGTGCGATCAAAGCCGAAGCAGGCAACGGTTTCCCCTGCGCCTCATCCAGGACTGCCTCGGCCAGGTTCAGGTGACCGACATTGACATCCACCAACAAAGCCCGCGGGAACCAGCGTCCGGCAATCCGAACCAGGTTCTGATCTCCCTGGAGCGCAATGGAAAGTTTTTGTAATATTTCTTCCCCATACATGCTCTGCACTTCATCCGCGTTCAACAATGGATCATCCACGGAAATATCCACCGGTTGGTTCAGTTTATGTTCAACCAGACCAGCAGCCATCATCTTTTTCGCGCCATCCTCGAAATCCACATCTATCACAGAGAATTCGCCAACCTCCGGATTGACCCCCGGACGAACACTTGCCACCTTGCCCTTCGCCCAACCGAAAGCCGGAAAAACGAGCCGATCGCCAGGCTTGTAATTTTCTTTTGGCAGGTAGGTTTTACCTTCCCCCTTCTGCTGATTGAGCAATGCCATGCGCTCCAGCCGGATGCGTTCATTGACCCAAACCGGCACGAGTTCCAACTCCGTGAGAGGCGTCTCGTGCTCGAATAGGTACGAATTGATGAATTCTAGATCCTGCTTGGTGATAGGGATGGTTTTCCAGTAATCTTTAGGCAACGAGAGAACTGCATTTGACATAGATAGCCCTGATATGTATTGGTTCGTGATTTAAGCGCTTTAATTATACCTTACCTTGACAGCCTCATCGCCTTGATTTAGGATAGCTCTCTGGGAGTTGCTGTAATGAAATGGAAAGATATGGGGGTATGGAGCGGGCTTCGCCCGCTCCATACCCCAAATTTCCTCCCTCATCCGGCGATTCCCAGAGAACCCTTAGGCTTGAAGCAAAGAGGCGATGATGCGCATCGGTATGATGGCAGACATGTACAAACCCCACATCAGTGGGATCACGAACTACATTGCGGTCAATAAACGCTACCTTGAGGCCAGGGGCAACGATGTTTATGTTTTTACATTTGGAGATCTCGATCATCACGATGAAGAGACAAATATTATTCGCTCCCCGGGTTTACCCATCGTGGATACCGGCTACAACCTGGGGATCGTTTATACACGGGAAGCCAAGGCCGCCCTCCAGACCATGGATATCGTTCATGTACATCATCCATTTCTCAGCGGACGATTGTCGCTCCGCTACTGCCGCCCACTGCAGATCCCGGTTGTATTCACAAACCACACGCGTTACGATCTTTATGCCCAAGCCTACCTGCCCATTCTGCCTGAAGAGATCAGCGAAACATTCCTTGAAGCCTACATGCCCTCCTTCTGCCAGGCAGTCAACCTGGTTGTTTCCCCCTCCAGGGGCATGGCAGAAGTTTTGCGCAACTTGGGTGTAAAAACCCATATCGAAGTAGTGCCGAACGGCGTGGACCTTCGAAGTTTCTTTGACGCCAACCATCCATGCAAAAAAGAAGGATGTGGTTTTCACGAAGATGATATCCTCTTGGTGTATGTGGGCAGGTTAGGCCCCGAGAAGAACCTGGATTTCCTCATCCGTGCATTCACTGGCGCCGCACAGGCATTGAACAACATCCACCTCATACTAATCGGCAGCGGAACGGAAAGCGGGGCGTTGGAGATGCAGGCCAGTCAAAGCGTCCATGCCCGCAGGATCCACTTCACCGGCCTGATGGAATACGAGAAGTTGCCATCCTACCTGGCCATGTGCGATATTTTTGTAACGCCTTCCTTGACAGAGGTTCATCCCCTATCCGTCATTGAAGCCATGGCAGCTGGCTTGCCCGTGGTCGGGATCCAGTCTGTTGGGGTGGGAGACACCGTCGTGGAAGGGAAAACTGGCTTCCTGTCCAGCAACGATATGGCGGCCTTTGCATCCCTCATCACCCGCTTGTGCATGGATGAGCAATTGCGCAACAAAATGGGCAAAGCCGGGCGAATAGAATCTGAAAAATATGATATCGAGCTGACTACCAGGCTGATGCTCAATCTGTACGAGCACCTGGTTTTCGATTCAGTTCCCAGACAACGAGGGCTCCGGATGCGCATCCGTTCATGGATGGAAAAATGGAAAACATGAGCGGCTGGAAACAGGTTGTCGGCAAGTGGGGCGAGGATCTGGCCGCCAAATACCTGACTCAACACGGATACCAGATCGTTGCCAGGAATTTCCGCACCCCTCACGGTGAGATCGATCTGGTTGCCTTGCGCGCCGGTCAACTGGTATTCGTGGAAGTGAAAACCCGCACTTCCCGCACCTATGGCCTGCCCGAAGAGTCGATCACCCCCCGCAAGCAGGCGCACATGCTCTCGGCCGCCGAACACTACCTCGAGCGTCACCCCGAACACGAGACCTGGCAGTACGATGTCATGGCCATCGAAAGGCAGCGCTCCGGTAAAGTCGATATCCAGCATTTCGAAAATGTCCTCGCCTGACCAACGCATCCCCCTGGTTGTCATCGTCGGCCCAACCGCGGTCGGGAAGACCGAACTTTCCCAGGAACTCGCCCGCCACATGGATGGGGAGATCATCTCGGCAGATTCCAGGCTTTTCTACCGCGGGATGAACATCGGCACCGCCAAACCGATGCCGGAAGAACGCGCCTCCATCCCCCACCACCTGATCGACATCGCCGATCCGGATCAAACCTTGAGCCTGGCCTGGTTCCAGCAGGCTGCGTCGGAAGCGATCGCAGACATCCACCGCCGCGGGTGTCTGCCCCTCCTGGTGGGCGGGACCGGCCAATACATCCGGGCTGTGACGCATGGCTGGGACCCGCCGCCCCAGCCGCCGGATACCCGTCTGCGGGATGTGCTCGATAAACTCGCCAGCCAACACGGGAAGGACTGGCTGCACGAAAAACTCGGCCGGCTCGACCCAACCGCCGCCCAGAACATCGACCCGCGCAACCTGCGCCGCACCGTCCGGGCGCTGGAAGTAATCCTCAGCACCGGCAGGCGGTTCTCAGAGCAGCGCCGCCAACAGGAATCCCAATACCATGCCATCACTGTGGGCCTGAATCGCCCCCGGCCGGAACTGTACGCCCGCGTCGATGAGCGGATCGATGCCATGTTCGCCGCTGGTTTACTGGAAGAAGTTCGCTCTCTGCTTGAAATGGGATATTCCCCCGAACTCCCCGCCTTTTCGGCGATTGGCTACCGTGAGTGTATCGCTGTTTTGTTTAACCAGTATGACATCGAAGAAGCGAAGATCCGTATCAAGCGCGCCACCCGCGTCTTCGTCCGCCGGCAGGCCAACTGGTTCAAGGCGGATGACCCCAACATCGCCTGGTTCCAGGTTGAAGCAAACACGCTCGACAGGGTAGAAGAATACATCCGCTCACGCCTGTAGCGGCTCAATGGGCCAGTCTTTTGCGGGGAAAGCCAATTCCTGAATTTACAGGAAATTCTCTACCATAAAATGATAAAACGGTTTGTACGGCTGGAATTTGTGGTGGTGTTTTTGCTGAACATACCATCCACGAATTTTGCACGAATTCACGAATAAGAACACACATATTCGAGCATTCGCGGCCCATTCGTGGACGGTAGGTCACCCAAACCACAAAATCCATCAGAATCAGGGAAATTCCCCATTGACTTTTGTCTCCAAAAATTGTATGATTTAACTGGTCAGACCACTTACCAGATGGAGAAAACATGGAATCCTGGAACCCTCCACCCCGTCCCACCGAACATGCCGAAAAAGCCCTGCTAACAGCCATCTTGGATGGAAGCTACCCGCCTGGTTCCACGCTGCCCGGCGAGCGCGACCTGGCCGCCCAACTCGGCATCACCCGTCCAACCCTGCGCGAAGTGCTGGCCCGGTTGAACAGCGACGGTTGGCTTACTATTCAGCACGGCAAGCCAACCCGGATCAATGATTACTGGCGGGAAGGCGGCTTGAATGTGCTCAGTGCATTGGTTCGCTTTAGCAACAGTCTGCCGAGCGATTTCATCCCAAACCTGCTGGTGGTACGTTTGGATATGGCACCTACTTATGCGCGTCTGGCCGTTGAACAGGACGCGAAACAGGTTACTGCTAGCCTGCTTGATTCGGTTGAGATAGGAGATTCACCAGAAGCGTTTGCATCCTTCGACTGGCGATTGCATTATGCGCTTACCGTAGCCAGCCGCAATCCCATCTATACCCTGATCCTGAACGG
>JBFYSM010000157.1:0-2640 GCA_041301605.1 Chloroflexota bacterium
AAGTGATTATCCCATATGCTGAACTTGCCTCAATAATTGATCCCAATGGACCGCTGGCCGATGTCCTTCCCTAGGAAAAGCTGATGGAGCAACATGAACCTGATCATATATCTTCCCACATCCATCAAGAAGCTCCAATGTAAAAGGAGAACCTAATGCCTGAAATCCAATTCGACCGTTTCTACCGCTACGATGACCTGACCAGCATCGTCCAGGCTTTTTCAAGGGAATATCCCAACCTGGTAAAGGTGGAATCTATCGGCAAGAGCCATGAAGGCCGCGATATCTGGCTGCTGGCTGTCACCAATTTCGAAACCGGACCGGACCAGGAAAAACCGGCTCTGTGGGTGGATGGCAATATCCATGCCTCCGAGCTTTCCCCATCCAGCGCCTGTCTCTATTTTGTCAACAAGTTGACAAAGGAATACGGAACCAATCCTGAGATCACGCGGGTGCTCGATACACGAGTCTTCTATATCTGCCCACGCGTCAATCCCGATGGGGCAGAGTGGGCGCTGGCCGACAAGCCCAAGATTATCCGCTCCTCGACCCGGCCATATCCGTTCGACGAGGAACCGTTCGAGGGGTTGGTTCGCGAAGATATCGATGGGGATGGCCGCATGCTGATGATGCGCATCCCGGACCCCAACGGGGCGTGGAAAGTCTCCGAAACGGAACCCAGGCTGATGATCCTGCGCGAACCGGGCAAGACCGGGGGACAGTATTACCGCATCCTGCCCGAAGGCCGCCTGGAAAATTATGATGGCGTCACCATCAAACTCCAGCCGAATAAGGAAGGCCTTGACCTGAACCGCAACTTCCCAGCCGAGTGGCGTCAGGAATACCAGCAATCCGGGGCGGGACCATACCCCGCCTCCGAGACGGAAGCGCGGGCGTTGGTACAGTTCATTACTTCGCACAAGAACATCACCGGCGGGATCGCTTTCCACACCTACAGCGGGGTGCTCCTGCGTCCGTACAGCACGCATAGTGACGATGAGATGGCAGCCGAAGATCTGTGGACCTACAAGAAGATTGGCAAGAAGGGCACCGAGATCACAGGGTATCCGAATGTTTCGGTTTATCACGATTTCCGCTACCACCCCAAGGAGGTTATCACGGGTGGCTTCGATGACTGGCTGTTTGATCATATGGGGGTATTTGCCTGGACGGTCGAAATCTGGAGTCCTCAACGCCAGGCCGGGATTGCCGAATACAAATTCATCGATTGGTTCCGTGAGCACCCCTTCGATGATGATCTCAAGATGCTCAAGTGGAGCGATGAAACTCTGGGTGGGAAGGGGTATATCGAGTGGTATCCCTTCGAGCATTCACAACTGGGGAAGGTCGAACTCGGCGGCTGGGACCGCCGTTACGCCATCAGCAATCCACCCCCGGAGTTCTTGGAGAAAGAAATCTCTTTATTCCCCGATTGGCTTGTCTGGCACCTGGCCATCTCCCCAAAGCTGGAATTGTTGGAGGCCAGTGCCAAACCGCTGGGGAATGGCACATATCAAATTCGCCTGGTTGTGCACAACACCGGCTGGTTGCCAACCTACGTGACCAAGAAGGCGCTGGAGCGCAAGGTGGTGCGCGGCGTGGTATGTGAGATCGAACTGCCCGAAGGCGCCAGTTTGGAATCAGGCAAACCGCGCGAAATCGGCGACCAACTGGAGGGTCGCGCTTATAAAGATACGGCAGCCTTGTGGGATTTCGATGAAACCACCGACCGGCTGAAAGCGGAGTGGGTGGTCAAAGCCGGGAAGGGCACAAAAGTGAAACTGACAGCCCGGCATGAGCGGGCTGGAACTGTGCGCACTGAGATGGAGCTGCCGTAGAGGGTTGGAAACATTACAGACAGATTAGCCCTGGTTACCGGTGCCAAGCGCGGACTTGGCTGGAAACCTACCGCCGGTTGGCCGAACTTTGCCTGCGAGTCATCCTCATCCTGACCAGCCGTGACCCGGAGAAGGGCCGACGCGTCGCAGCCCAGCTTGGAGAGAACGTTTTCTATCATCCCGTGGTGATGCAACTATTGCCTGTTTACCGCATCTACACATATACGGAGGATCGTTATGGCCAGGAAGAGATCGACAAAAAAGAAATCCTCGATGAGGAGGAAATCCCAATCCCGCCAGCGGATCTGGATGGGGTGGGCGGCGCTGATTTTCATTGTACTGTTGGCGGCGATTGTTTATGCATTTAACCGGCCCCCATCTGTTGCGCAGGCGCAGGAGATCAGCGTGGAAGAGGCCTATCGTCAATACCAGGCGGGAACTTTCCTGCTGGATGTGCGTGAACTGGATGAATGGAACGAATACCACATTCCCGGTACAACCTTGATCCCGCTTGGCGAGTTGCCTGCACGTGTGAATGAGCTTCCCAAGGACCAGCCAATTGTGATTGTTTGCCGATCGGGAAACCGCAGCCAGGAGGGTCGGGATATTTTGTTGGAGGCCGGTTTCGAGGATGTTGTCAGCATGGAAGGCGGCGTAAGCACCTGGCGCAGCCTGGGATATCCAATCGAGCCGTAAGGGTAGGTTGGGTTCTATGGGATAACAGAATCTGCCCTGGCCATTTTGGCAAGGGCAGATTATTTGCAATTTATGTGTCTTCTCAAACAGAAGGGGAGAGTTGGGG
>JBFYSM010000051.1:0-17816 GCA_041301605.1 Chloroflexota bacterium
CACCGCTGGAACAAGGCCCAGCAGGATGCCCTCCTGCCGCATGTCGAAAACGGCACGGTGACCCTCATCGGGGCAACCACGGAAAACCCCTACTTCGAAGTGATTGGAGCGCTGGTGTCCCGTTCGCGCGTTTTTCAATTGCACCCCCTGACTGAAGACCAGACCGGACAGATCATCGACGCCGCCATCCAGGATAAGGAACGCGGTTACGGCGAGCGCCATATCATTCTGGATCCAAATGCCCGCGCCCATTTGATCGATATCGCCGGCGGCGACGCCCGCAACGCCCTGAACGCCCTCGAACTGGCGGTTGAATCCACACCCCCTGACGATAAGAGCACTATCCATATCTCACTGGAAGTGGCCCAGGAATCCATCCAGCGCCGGGCCGTGCTATATGACAAGGATGGCGACGCACATTACGATACCATCTCGGCCTTCATCAAGTCCGTGCGCGGCTCGGACCCGGATGCCGCCCTGTACTGGCTGGCGAAGATGCTCTACGCCGGGGAACACCCGCGCTTCATCCTGCGCCGCCTGATCATCCTGGCCGGGGAGGATATCGGCCTGGCGGACCCAATGGGACTGGTGATCGCCAACGCAGCCGCCCAGGCCTTCGAATACATCGGCTTGCCGGAGGGCGTCTATCCCATCGTGGAAGCGACGCTGTATCTTGCCACTGCTCCCAAGTCCAATAGCGCCACAGCTTATTTCAAGGCCTTCGAGCGCATCGAGCAGGAAGGCGTTGGAGAAGTTCCCAACCATTTGAAAGATAACAACCGGGATGCCGCTGCGCTGGGACACGGCAAAGGCTATGTTTATCCGCACATGGAGGAAGGACATTTCGCCCCCCAGCAATACCTCCCCACCCCGTTGCTGGGAACATATTTCTATACCCCATCATCAGAGGGATATGAAATGCAGGCCAAAGCCCGATTGGAGATGTGGCGCGAAGCCCAGCGCAAGGTCCTCGGCATCCAACGCCGCGAGGAAGTGCCCGAGTTATCACAAGAACAAATCGATGATATCAAGCGAAAAATCAAATAGATAACCATGACCACCCTCCTCCTCACCCGCCACGGTGAAAACGATTTCCTGAAAACGCATCGCATGCCCGGCCAGTTACCGGGTATCCATTTGAACGATATCGGCCGCGCCCAGGCCGAGGCTGTAGCCAAGATGCTAAAAGATCTGCCTATCAAGGCCATCTACGCCAGCCCGCTGGAACGCGCCGTCGAAACAGCTGAACCGTTGGCACGCGCCAAAAAACTCGAAATCCAGTTGGTGGATACCCTGAAAGATACCGACATCGGCAAATGGCAGGGACGCTCCTTGAAAGCGCTAAGCCGCCTTAAATACTGGAAGGTTGTTCAGTTTTCACCAGCAAGGGTAAAGTTCCCTGAGGGGGAAACCTTCTACCAGACGCAGATGCGCGTCGTGCAGGCCCTGGATGAGATCTGCCAAAATCACAAGAAGGATGTTGTGGCAGTTGTGATGCATGCCGACCCGATCAAGCTGGCCGTGGCGCATTACATCGGCCTGCCGCTGGATCACTTCCAGCGCTTGCGGGTCGATCCGGCCTCCATCACCACGCTGGAAGTCAGCGAGATGGGTGCCAGGCTGGTCGGACTCAACCATAAGCCCCCACAAGGATCAGGATAGATATCCTCGGTTCCCCCTTCAACACCGATCACCAGGAATAACAATCGCCTTCCGGCCTCTCATGGGGGAGGTGGATAATCGAACAAATCCCGCCGCACCCGCTCGCCCTTCACGAAAGGCGGAACGGCGCGCATGTAATCTTCATGTTCCCCCATCAAACGCGTGAACCAGCCGATCACGCCCCGCCGCATCTGGCGTCCGCCCTGGCTGGAATGGCAGGCGCTGGCGGCTTCCTTCTCTTTCAAAACACTGCGGATGTTTATTTTCGCATGGGTCGGGAAGCGGACTTCGGCAATCGCCTGCAGATCGATATCCCCGTTGCGCCCCCACTTACGCGGGTCCTTGCCGAGCAACCTGAGCAACGTGGTTGCCAGACGCAGGAACCAGCGCGGGAAGGTGTGGAAATACAGCGCACCCGGTTGGAACGGTTCTCCAGCTTCGGGATGGAAGGATGGATCGGAAGCCTTCTCGAACGCCAGCACGGTCGCCTGGTGGATGTGGATGTGGTCCGGGTGACGGTAGCCGCCGATCGGGTCAAAGGTCAGGATGATCTCCGGCTTCAACTCCCGGATGTAGCCCACCACCTTCCCCGCCACTTCCTCGATCGGGTGCCGGATCTGGGCATCCGGGTGCTGGTTATCAACTGAACCGGGCATGCCCGAATCGCGGTAATCCAAGAAGTGAACACCCTTCAGGCCCAGGATGCCGGCCGCGCAGCGCAACTCGGACTCTCTCATCTCTGCTACGGAACTGAAGCCCTTGAGATGCTCATCGTCCGCCGCGCCGGCTTCGCCGCGCGTCGCGCAGATCAGGTGGACATCGCAGCCCCTGCGGGCATACAGCGCCAGGGTGCCGCCCATGCCGAAGGATTCATCGTCAGGGTGGGCAAGGACAGCTAAAATGGTGTGTTCTGACATGGCGAGGATTGTACCTGAAATTGGATAATTTTAGGCGGAATATATGCCAACATCCAACAAAACTCTTATGGATCAGTATGGCTGTAGCAAAGTTGCTTGACAGATTATCCGCTTTGGAACGCGAATAGCGCAAATGGGCGAATTTCGCGAATTTTCTTTGGGTTATTCGCGTCATTCGAAAATTCGCGGCATTCGCGTTGAGATTCTCCCAACTTTGCTACAGCCATGTATGGATCAGGAAACATACTCATCAAATCGGCAAGTTCCAGTTAAACTTGGGAACAGTAAACGCATGAGGAGAACGGATAGGGATGCTTTGAAATCAATCATAGATCAAATCCTAAATCAAGTTGATTCACTCGCCTGTATTAGTTGCCTATGCATTTCAGCATTGATCACCGTGGGAGGGATTTTTCTTCAAATACGATATGCCAAGGCCGAAAGAAATCTTGCAGAACTTCTATATCAAAAGGGGAAGAAAAACAGGTAGGAAAGCACTCCCAGGATTGACAAAACCTCGCTCCTCTGCAATAATGGTTCCAAATTGGAACCGCACGAGGCAAGTATGGTCACAATTACCCTGAAAAACATCCCCGCTGAATTGTACGAGAAACTGAAAGAAGCCGCCAAGGCCAATCACCGCAGCATCAACGGCGAAGTGCTGTACGCCATCAAGCGTTCCCTGATGATGCAGCCGCTGAACGTGGAGGAGACGCTGGAAAGGACGCGCCGCATCCGCGAGTTGACTGCCCATTACGTGGTAACAGACGAGGAACTGAACCGCTTCAAGAACGAAGGCCGGGAATGATCGTTGTAGATACGAACATCATCCTGTACCTGCATGTTACGAGCGACCAGACTCCGCTGGCGCTGCGGTTGCTGGAGAAGGAACCTTTTTGGGTCTCTGTTCCGCTTTGGCAAAGCGAGTTCCGCAACGCGCTGCTGCTTTACCTGCGCAAAGGATACCTTTCCCTTCCGCAGGCCTGCGCGGTCATGGAAGAATCGCACCGCACCATGTTCGAACGGGAAATGCCGGTCTCATCCAGCCATGTATTGGATCTGGCTGCAAAAAGCAAATGCTCCGCCTACGATTGTGAATTCGTGGCGCTGGCTCAAGACTTGGGCATTCCCTTGGTAACGAACGATCGGCAAGTGCTCGCAGACTTTCCCGGTGTGGCAGTTTCACTTGCAGCGTATACGGATGGGGTTTGATGTAAGAAAGCTCGATTTTTCGAAAGGAGGAGGTGGCATCATGGACTACAACCCACTACTATCTATTTTTACTGCTGCCCTGGAAATTGGCGGGGCAATCTGGGCCTTGCGAGGGCCCGGCCGGAAACCCATCATCCGCACGACGGCTTCCATCCTGCTCTTCCTGGCAGGCTACCAGATCGTGGAGGCCGTTTTCTGTACTGGGATGCTCCCGTTCACGGGATCGCTCCTGCCCCGCCTGGCATTTATCGTGGTGGCCTGGCTCCCGCCGATGGGCGTGCTGCTGATTGCCAGACTTTATCCGACATCATCCAGGATACTTCATTGGTATGCCAATGCACTATTCATCTTCTGTGCCGCACTTGTAGCCGGGATCGCCGCCAACAAGAACTTTGTGAGCGAATCGGTCTGCCTGATCGTCTTCGCACGCTACACCAATCCCACACCTCTTTACCAGACCTATGGCATGTTCTACCAGTTGGGATTGATCAGCATGCTCTTCATCTCTGCCTATGGTGTAACGGTTTGCGATGAACGCCACTCGCGCCTCCTGCTGGGACAAGTACTGCTCGGCTCACTGGCCTTTATCATCCCATCACTTGCCGTGGTAGCGATCATCCCTGTTGCAAATAACGCCCTGCCTTCCATCTTGTGCCATTTTGCCCTATTGTTGGCACTGTTCCTGATGCGGCTGGTTACGATCGAACAAAGATTTGGCGCAATGGCAGAGTTGACCCAGATGCCGGATGGTATCCACAGCGCTGTTTCCTAGGAATGTTTCCATTAGTCCCTAATGGAAATCAAGTAGCAGAGACCAGGTTTCTTGCAGAAACCCGGTCTCTTATTTTCATTGTGCCTGTCTAAAGCAGTGGGACAAATCTGCGGATTTGTCCCACACATGATCAATACACCGGCAGGCTCCGATCCACTTCCTGCGCCCAGGCGTTGATGCCCCCCTTCAAATTCTTCACCTTCCTGAACCCGGCGCTAACCAGCAGTTCGAGTGCCCGCGCCGAGCGTGTCCCGGCTTTGCAGAAAACCACCATCTCCTGGGCGCTGTTCAGTTCGGAGAGCCGCGAGGCCAGTTCGCCGAGCGGGAACAGCTCCGCGCCGGGGATGCGGGAGATCTGCAGTTCGTGCGGCTCGCGCACATCCACCAGGCGGATGGATTCGCCGTGCTTCATCCGTTCGGATAGATCGGTGGCAGTAATGTCCCAATCCACCCCGGCTGAACCGGTTTCATGGTCCAGCCCCGGCACACCGCAAAACTCGAAATAATCGATCGGGGCGGTGATCTCCGGGTTCTCGCCGCAAACCTTGCATTTCGGGTTCTTGCGCAGCCTGACATACTCGAAGGACATATCCAGGGCGTTGTAGAGCAGCAGGCGGCCAACCAGCGATGAGCCGATCCCCAACAGCATCTTGATCGCCTCGGTGGCCTGGATGGTGCCGATCGTCCCCGGCAGCACGCCCAGCACCCCGCCTTCGGCGCAGGAGGGCACCAATCCCGGCGGGGGCGGCTCCGGGAAGAGACAGCGGTAACACGGCCCTTCCTTGGCATGGAAGACGCTGGCCTGGCCTTCGAAGCGGAAGATCGAGCCGTACACGTTCGGCTTGCCCAGCAGCACGCAGACATCATTGGACAGGTAGCGGGTGGGGAAATTGTCAGTCCCATCGATCAGGATATCGTACTCGGCCGCGATCCGCATGGCGTTGGCCGATGTGAAGGGTTCGTTGTAGGCCTCCACCCGGATATCCGGGTTGAGATCCAGCAAGCGCTGGCGGGCAGATTCGACTTTCAGCGTACCCACCCGGCTCGTTCCGTGGATAACCTGGCGCTGTAAGTTGGATGAGTCGACCACATCATAGTCCACCAGGCCGATCCGCCCGACGCCGGCCGCCGCCAGGTAGAGCGATACCGGCGAACCCAGTCCGCCCGTGCCGATCACCAGGGCTGAGGATGCCTTCAGTTTCCGCTGGCCCTCCAGGCCGATCTCGGGGACCAGCAGGTGGCGCGAATAGCGCAGGATCTCTTCAAACGAAAGTTCGGGCAGCATGGCTAACCTCCTGCAATGGAAGGGACGATCATCAGGCGGTCATCATCCTTCAGTAGAGTATCCAGGCCGTCCAACTCCCGGATGTTCTCATCGTTGACGAACAAGTTGACGAACCGGCGCAATTGGCCATTCTCATCGACCATGTGCTTCTTGAGTTCGCCGTGTTCGCTGAACAACTGATCCAGGGCTTCGGCGACCGTTTTCCCGTTGGTAGGGACTTCCGCCTGTCCGCTGGTGTAGTACCGCAAAGGGGTGGGGATGCGAACGATGGGCATGGGCTAATTTTATCCTTTTTTATGATGACTCAGGTGGTGCGTCGCACCTTGATAGGGATGGAAACTTCCAGAAAGGGATCAACCCTATCGATCAGGATTCGTCACCAATGTCAGGTGCGACGCACTCACGAATGGTGGCTATCCTTTTTGCGCGAGCATCTGGATGGGTTCCTCAACAAACTGGCTGCGATCCTCCCGCAAGCGCCAGCACCGGGAACCGGCTGACTTCCCATCCTGCACGCTGGTGATGATATAGGAAAACCAGGGCTGGGCCCACTCGCGGTCGAACTCGGATGGCGCGTTGGGGTGGTCCGGGTGGGAATGGAACACACCCAGTATCTCCAACCCCAGGCGCTCAGCCTCCAGTTCGGCTTTCAGGTAATCTTCTGGAGCGATCAGGTAGCGGTTGTGACGGGATGCCTGTTCGCGGGCATTCGGGAGCGGGATCACCGCCTCGACCCGGCGCGGTTCGCCCTCCCTGCCGAGCAGGAACCCGGCTCCTTCTTCCGGGTAACACGTTTCCCCATGCGTATCGATTTGACCGAACAATTCCGCAGGTATCAAGAGCGTCATGATTGGCCCCACAGACCTGCATCGCTCAGGTATTTATACCCGGCGTCCGGCAGGATAGCAACCACAAGGCCTTCATCCAACTCCGATGCCACTTGCGAGGCCGCCACGGCCGCCGCGCCAGACGAGACGCCGACAAACAAGCCTTCCTGGCGCGCCAGGCGGCGTACCATGTCATGGGCAGCTTCGGTCTGCACCCTGACGATGCGGTCGGGGAAATCCGGGTTGTAGATGCCCGGCTGGATGGCTGTCTCCATGTGCTTGAGACCTTCCAGGCCATGGAAAGGTGCATCCGGCTGGCCGGCGATCAATTGGATGCCTGGGTTCATCTCGCGCAGGTAAGTCCCGGTCCCCATCAGGGTACCGGAGGTGCCTAATCCTGCGACAAAGTGAGTGACCAACCCGTCTGTCTGCTGGTAGATCTCCGGCCCGGTGGAATGGTAATGGGCCTGCCAGTTGGCCGGGTTGTCATACTGGTTGGCATAGAAAAACTTCTTTGGTTCCTCGGCCGCCATGCGCCGGGCAACCACCATGGCGCCATCCGAGCCTTCCGTTGGATCGGTCAGGATCAGTTCAGCGCCCAGCGCTTTAAGGATGCCAATCCGTTCCTGGCTGGCGTTGGCTGGCATGGTCAGCGTAACCGGGATGCCCATCGCTGCGCCAAATGTGGCATACGAGATGCCCATGTTCCCCGAAGTGGAATCAAGCAGCCGCTTGCCGGGGGAAAGTCGTCCGTCCGCCAGGGCAGTGCAGATGATGTTGTACGCCGGGCGATCCTTGACCGAACCGCCGGGGTTGAACCATTCAGCCTTGATCCAAACCTGCACACGGGGCGACAGGCCAGCGGTCACGCGCCGCAGCGGGATCAGGGGCGTATCCCCCACCTGGCTTTCGATCCCGGCCAGGGCGGGTACCGTAACCTGCGCATGGATGGATTGTAATAACATGGCAACCTCTCGAATCATAAACGGCCAAGAAATCAAAAAGACAGCGCGAAGCGCTCTGCGAACCGGATTACGGAACGCGGGGACTTCGTGGCTGCCTTTCCTGGTTGGCCGTGAAAATTTTTAGGAAGAGGCGGCTACGATCCCCGCCTCAGACACATGCAATTGAACATAGGATCTTATCTCTGATTCCATCGAATATTTATGACTATTTTCATATTAATTATATTTATATTCATGTTTTTGTCAAGATAAATAACAGGCGGCAGTTGCCTGCCGCCTGTCCGTTGCGAAGCAAATCTCGCTAATCTTCTTCCTTGCTCTTTTCCAATTCCTTCTGGCGAGCAGCGATGATCTCGCTGGCCAGGTGTTGCGGAACGATTTCATAATGATCGAATTCCAGGTCGAAAATGCCGCGGCCGCCCGTGATGGAACGCAGGTTGGTGGTGTAGCGCAGCATCTCCGCCAGCGGGACCTGGGCAACCACAACCGTCCGCCCGCGTTCGGATTCGCTCCCCTGGACGCGCCCGCGGCGGGTATTCAGGTCGCTCATTACATCGCCCATATAGGAATCAGGAACGGTAATGCGGGCGTTCATGATCGGCTCGAACAGCACCGGCCCGGCCTGGTGAACGGCCAGTTTGAAGGCCTCGCGGCCGGCGATCTCGAAGGCTACCGGCTTGGAATCAACCGGGTGCTCCTTGCCATCATAAACGATGACACGGACGTTGCTCATTGGGAATCCTGCAACCGCGCCCTTGCCCATTATATTGCGAATACCTTTTTCGATCGCCGGCAGGTAAGAGCGGGAAAGGTTCATACCAACCAATTCGTCGGTGAACTCGAAATCTTCTTCTGGTAAAGGCTCGATCCGCAGCCAGACCTCGCCAAATTGCCCGGCGCCACCGGTCTGCTTCTTGTGGCGGTAGCTGGCATCCCCTTTCTTGGTAATCCCTTCACGGTAAGGCACCTTGGGCTCCACCGTCAGCAACCCCACTTGCAGTTTTTCCTGTGCCCTGCGAATGGCAACATCGATGTGCTGGTCGCCCATCCCTTGCAGAACAGTCTGACCGGTCGCGGCTTCCTGGTGCCATGAAAGGGTCATATCCTCTTCGCAAAGGCGGGTCAAGGATGATGTAATCTTGGCAGCGTCTGCCTGGGTTTTGGGAGTCACAGCCACCCGATAGAGTGCATTGGGATATTCCGGCACAGGCAAGGTAAGTGGATGCCCTTTATCACAAAGGGTATCGCAGGTGCTGGTTACGCTCAATTTGGCAACCGTACCAATATCACCGGAATGCAATACCTTAACAGGGGTGGTCTCGCTGCCGCGGATCACACTCAAGGAAGCCATGCGCTCCTCGCTGCCCTTGGTCTGGTTCCAGATGCGGACATCGGTTTGCAGGGAACCGGAGTAAACCCGGAAGAACGTTAATTTTCCAACGAAGGGATCGGCGGTTGTTTTCCAAACATATGCAGCCAACAGACCTGTATCGGCTGCTGGTAGCGTTTCCTCGCCATCCTTCCCTTGCGCCACCGCGGCGGGAGCATCCTTCGGGGATGGCATCAACTTCAGGATGGCATCCAAGAGCGGGAGGATACCCTTTTCATGCGCACCAGCGGTTACAAAAATCGGAATAAAGGAACCGGAAATGACAACGGCCTTCAAGCCGCGAATCAATTCTTCTTCGGTCAATTCGCCGCTTTCGAGGTATTTTTCCAGGAGCGCATCTTCACCCTCCGCCGCTGCTTCGACCAATTCCAGGCGCGCATCTTCAGCAGCATCCTTGAATTCTGCCGGAATTTCTTCCGCAGTTTTCCCTTCGTTTGCATAAGCCTTCATCGTGATCAGATCGATCACGCCTTTGAAGGCGGCTTTCTCTCCCCACGGCAACTGGACCGGGATAAGGCGGGTTTCGGAAAACTCTTCCACCGATGCAAGCGCCTTCTGGAAATCAGCATTGTCACGATCCATCTTGCTGATAACCACAAAACGAGGCAATTTGAAAGTATCACAATAGCCCCAGGTGATCTCCGTGCCTACTTCGATACCAGCCACCGAATCTACCAGGATCAGCGCACCGTCTGCAACCCGCAAGGCAGAAACGACCTCGCCCACAAAATCGGTGTAACCAGGTGTGTCCAACACATTGATCTTGTGATCCTTGTACTCAACCGGGATCACACTCGTATACAGGGATAACTTGCGGCGGATCTCTTCATCGTCATGATCTGAAGTTGTGGTACCATCCTCGATCTTTCCCAGGCGTGTCGTGGCCCCCGTCACATGCAAGAATGCCTCGGCAAGCATCGTTTTCCCGCCCGACCCGTGCGAAACCAGGGCAATATTCCGAAGAAACTCAGTGGTATACTCTTTCATAGAAGAACCTTTCGCTTAATGTTTGATGATTCCGACCGCTCGATTCTACGTGAAAGCAGCCGGATTGTCAAAGCGAGTTTTCCCGAGACAACATGTTCATCATCAACCAGTATTCCATACTCTGGATCGTGGCCATCCTGATCGCCTTGGTAGCCTTCCTGTTGCTCCGCAATCGACCAAAGCGGCAGGATTACCTGGTTATCGGCTTGCTGTTGGCAGGACTTGTTGCCGGCTGGCTGATCCTGCGGCCCCTCCAGACGCCGCTGATGGATGACGCCGCCCGGGTCCAGGCCCAGATCGGTCAGGGTACGCCGGTGCTGCTTGAGTTCCAATCGCCCTACTGAATTGCCTGCACTGCCATGAAGCCCATCGTGGATGGGATTGAAAATGAGTTTGACGGCCGATTGATCGTCATTCGACTGAACATCCAGGAAAAGGTTGGCCGCGAACTTGCCCCGCGCTACGGCTTTCAATATACACCCACCTTTATCTTATTCGATGAGGAGGGGGATGAAATCTGGCGCGAGGTGGGTTCTCTGGATGTGGAACGCGTCCGTCAATCCATTTCCCCATAACTCGATGAAGAATTGTCTCCGATGGATTACATATAACCTATGGTACTTCAGGGAACCACCCTGGGAAAGCGGTATCGTTCCCCTGGAAGTCAGGCAGTTTATCGCTGAACACCCGCCCGGCCGCGCCCTCGACTTGGGGTGCGGAACCGGGACCAGTTCCATTGCACTGGCGCGCGCCGGCTGGCAGGTCACGGGCGTGGATTTCTCCATCCGGGCCATCCGGTTAGCCAGAAGAAAAGCAAAACAGGCGCAGGTGTTTGTAGATTTTCAGATCGGGGATGTTACCAGCCTTGATAATTTGGTATCCCCGTTCAACCTGATCCTCGACATTGGTTGCTTCCACAACCTTCCTCACAACCAACAAGCTGTATATACAGAAAATCTGAACAGGCTCCTTACTCCAGGTGGCTACTTCCTGCTCTATGGCATCTGGAAATCCAATCCTTCCGTCACCGGTCCCGGCCTTGGAGAAAATGCCATCAACAACCTTTGCTCACAATTTGCCATCATCTCCCGCCAGGATGGAAAAGATCGCCAACGCCCATCCATCTGGCTCACCTTTCACAAAGCAGGGGGAGTGCAGTAGAATGAGCCATCTTCGTCCCAAGCAGGAGCAAATATGGATATCAATAAGAAATTATTCCAATCATCTGAGGCGCTGACATTCGATGATGTCCTCATCGTGCCCGGATACAGCGAAGTACTCCCCTCCGAAGTAGATACACGAACTCGCCTTACAAAAGAGATCACCCTCAGTGTTCCCTTCATCTCCGCTGCGATGGATACTGTGACCGAAGCCCGCCTGGCCATTGCCCTGGCTCGCGAGGGCGGGATAGGTATCCTGCACCGCAATATGTCCCCCGAAGCGCAGGCCGGCGAAGTGGAGAAGGTTAAAGAAGCCGATACAGGCAGCAATTATCCCAACGCCGCCAGCGACAGGAAGGGTAGATTGCTATGCGGTGCAGCAGTGGGCGTCGGTGCAGACTTGGAACAACGCGCTGGCCTGCTGATCGAAAAGGGTGCAGATGTGCTGGTGGTGGATACCGCCCACGGCCATTCAAAGGGCGTTATCCAAGCCGTTCAGCGCATCCACAAGAACTGGCCTGAGATGCCGGTCATCGCCGGGAACGTGGTCACCGCCGAGGGGACCGAAGCGCTGATCGAAGTTGGCGCGGCGGCCATCAAAGTGGGCGTCGGCGCTGGGTCCATCTGCACCACGCGTATCATCTCCGGGGCAGGTATGCCGCAAATGTCTGCCATCCATGCCTGCGCGCAGGCCGCCAAACCGTTCGACATCCCCATCATTGCCGATGGTGGGATCAAGTTCAGTGGGGATATTGTCAAAGCCATCGTCGCCGGGGCTGATACGGTGATGCTGGGCAGCCTGATGGCCGGCCTGGAAGAGACACCCGGTGAACGGACATTCATCGAAGGCCGCCAGTTCAAGGAATACCGCGGCATGGGTAGCCCGGGAGCGATGCAGGGTTACGGCAAAGACCGTTACGGGTCCGGGCAGGGGGGAGGAGGAAAATCGGTTCCCGAAGGGATCGAGGGGCGCGTCCCATACAAGGGTGAGCTGTCGTCTTTCGTTTATCAACTTGTTGGAGGTCTGCGATCGGGAATGGGCTATGCCGGGGCACAGAATCTGGGAGATTTACACTCCAAAACGAAGCTGGTCCGCATCACCAACGCCGGGTTGATCGAGAGCCACCCGCATGATATCACGATCACCAAGGAAGCACCGAATTATCCACTGAACCAGAGTTGAGAGCAACCTTTCCACATTACCAGTGTAAAAATTGCTGCAAAACCCGTATTTGCCCAATCCCGCCAGGTAGAATTATGGTAAACTACAAATAACACATTTCCTTCTCCCGAGGAACGCCCATGAGCAAATCCCGTAGTGAACAGATGGTTGATCGCCTGCGTGCCCTGCAAGCCGCAGCACCGGATATCGAAGCCTCCGCAGTTGTCTCAGTGGATGGATTGATTATGGCCTCAGCCCTGCCGCAGGCAGTGGAAGAAGACCGTGTTTCAGCCATGTCGGCTGCCATGCTCAGCCTGGGCGAACGGATAGCAGGAGAGCTTGGCCGCGGCGGCCTTGAGCAGGTTTATATCAAGGGTGACAACGGGTTCATTGTCCTGACATCTGTGGGAACAGAGGCAGTTCTCACGGCACTTGCACGCCAGGAAGCCAAACTTGGTTTGATCTTCCTGGAGATGCGGAGGGCAGCCGAAGATCTGCTCAAACTGGTAGGATGAAAAAGCCAATCCACCATCCCGAACCAGACAAACGTCAACCCACGTGGGGAGGACGCCACTCAATGGCCCTCCCCACGTCTTTTGTATCATGACCAGTCCATTTATAAAAAGGGAAATGCCCTATGACTGATGGAACCAAATATCTATTCTTCACCGGCGGCGTGGTCAGTTCGGTGGGTAAGGGTGTGACCGCCGCCGCCATGGGCCTGCTGCTGAAAGAGCGAGGCTTCAAGGTTGCCGTGCAAAAACTGGATCCTTACATCAACGTGGACCCCGGTACGATGAGTCCTTACCAGCACGGCGAAGTGTATGTGTTGGATGATGGCGCCGAAACCGACCTCGACCTGGGTCATTACGAGCGTTTCATTGATATCCGACTGTCACGAGTGAGTAATTTCACCACCGGCCAGGTATATGCAGAAGTGATCAGCAAGGAACGGCGTGGCGATTACCTGGGCGGGACGATCCAGGTCATTCCCCATATCACCAATGAGATCAAGCGCCGCATTGCACTGGTTGCCAAAGTCACCGGGGCGGAAATCGTGCTGGTGGAGGTTGGCGGTACAGTCGGTGATATCGAATCGCAACCCTACCTGGAAGCCCTTCGCCAATTGCGCAATGAGGTCGGGCGCGAGAATGTTTTTTTCGTCCACGTTACCTGGCTGCCATACATTGGCGCAACAGGGGAATTGAAAACCAAACCCACCCAGCACTCTGTGGCTGCCTTGCGATCCATCGGCATCTCTCCCAATATGATCATCGCCCGCTCCGACTACCCGGTCGAGAACAGCCTGCGTGAAAAGATCGCCCTTTTTTGTGATGTGGATACGCGCGCGGTTGTCCCCATGGTAACAACCGAAATCCTCTACGAAGTACCTTTGATCCTTGAAAAGGCGGGGGTTGGCGATTACCTCATCGAACGCCTGGGGCTGGAACCGACCCAGAAACCCAATTGGAAATCCTGGCATCACCTGGTCGAGGCCGTTCGCAAGCCAAAGCCGGTTGTAAAAATTGCCCTGGTGGGTAAATACGTGGAATTGCAGGATGCCTATATGTCTGTAAGGGAGGCTTTAAAGCACGCTTCCCTATCCCTGGGTGTGGAGCTGGAAATCGAATGGGTCCACTCTACGGATCTCGAAAAGGATAAGGGTTGGGATGTGATCAAGAACGCGCATGGCATCCTGGTGCCTGGTGGATTCGGGTCACGCGGCATCGAGGGCAAGATCAAAGCCGCCAGGTATGCCCGCGAAAATAATGTTCCCTACCTTGGATTATGCCTCGGAATGCAACTCATGTGTATCGAATTCGCTCGAAATGTATTGGGATACGAAAGTGCCAATTCCAGTGAATTCGACCGCAGCACCAGCCATCCGGTCATCGACCTGATGCTCGAACAGCGGACCGTCACCGAGATGGGCGGCACGATGCGGCTTGGCCTGTACCCTTGTGTCCTCCAAAAAGGGACGAAAGTTGCCGCAGCATACAACCAAGCCCAGGTCGAAGAACGTCACCGGCATCGCTTCGAATTCAACAATGCCTACCGGGATGAATTCGAGAGGAATGGCATGCTGTTTTCCGGCATCTCGCCGGATGGGAAATTGGTGGAGATTGCCGAACTCAAGGATCACCCCTACATGGTTGGCAGCCAGTTCCACCCCGAGTTCCTGTCCCGTCCCATGCGACCGCACCCGATGTTTGTGGGATTGATCCGGGCAGCCTGCCAAAAAGCTGAAATCAAGATCAAACGTTGACCCCAGACTGCCAATCAGGAATCAAAACCTTCTGGTCTCTCTGCGTAAACCCCCCTCAAATCGACCGGCAAGTTCTGCGCAAGGCGAAACATGAACCGATCCGTCAGTTCGAGTGGCATCTCATCCGGCTCCGGGTAGACAGGCTCGCAGACCCTGACCTTCACCCGCGTTCGCCGGGGAAATCTACGAAAGAAACGCTGGCTGCCATCCACCGCGACGGGTACGACAGGAGAATTTGTAGCAATTGCCAGCCGGGCTGCGCCTGTCTTTGCGACCCTTAATCCATGACCATGGCTGCGCGTTCCCTCCGGGAACATGCCCAAAACCTGGCCGGCTTCGAGCACGCGCCGGGCATGGGCAATCGCCCACTCATCCCGTTCGCCGCGATAGACCGGGAATGCGCCCATATTCCGGAACAGGAAGTGTAACAGCGGATTCTTGAATAATTCCGCTTTGCCCATGTAAAAGATCGGCCGAGGCAATGCAATCTGTAAAGGGAAAATATCGAAACTCGTCAGATGGTTCGCGGCAACGATTACACCACCATATTCCGGCAGGTTTTCAAAGCCATCCACTTCAAGTTTCATGGCAAGCCGAAAAAACGGACTGAGTACAGCAACCGCAAACTTATGCAAACCGGTCCGGTGGAGCGGATAGTGCATCTGGTCGCGTGGGTCAACCGGACGAACTTCATCAGAGGGTAAAGTTGTTTCAGGATTCATGCTATTTTCGGATTATACTAGGCGGGGTTTTTACCACTATGTATTAACACAGGAGTTGCAAATGGACACGACAATTGAAAGCATTTCCGCCCTCGAGATCCTCGATTCGCGCGGCAACCCGACCATCGAAGTGGAGGCCATCCTTGCCGATGGCTCATGGGGACGGGCTGCGGTGCCGTCAGGCGCATCCACTGGCATACATGAAGCGCTGGAATTACGCGACGGCGACAAGAAACGTTACAACGGGAAAGGTGTGTTAAAGGCTGTTGCCAGTGTGAACGATACGATATCAGACGCATTGTTCGGATGGGACGCCACCGACCAGCGCGGCATTGATCTTACCCTGCTTGACATGGATGGAACCCAGAACAAATCCAAACTGGGCGCCAATGCCATCCTGGGCGTCAGCCTGGCAGTGGCAAAGGCGGCTGCCAATGCCCTTGGATTGCCCCTCTACCGCTACCTGGGCGGGACACACGCCCACATCCTGCCGGTGCCGATGCTCAATATCCTCAATGGCGGCGCACACACCGCCTGGCAGAGCACAGATATGCAGGAGTTCATGGTCATGCCTTTCGGTGCCCCCACTTTTGCGGAAGGCCTGCGCTGGGGTGCTGAAATCTATCACGCCCTCAAGTCAGTGCTCAAGGAAAAGGGCTACGTCACCCTGGTCGGCGATGAGGGCGGATATGCTCCCTCGCTGAAGGCCAATAACGAAGCTGTCGAAGTGATCCTGGCCGCCATCGAAAAAGCCGGTTTCAAAGCCGGGCGCGGCAAGCAGGTCGCTATTGCCCTCGACCCGGCTGCTTCCGAGTTGTTCGATGAAGATACCAAAACATACAACCTGCGAAAAGAAGGAAAGAAACTGACCGGCGCAGAAATGGTTGCTTTCTGGGCGAAATGGGTCAAGGATTATCCGATTGTTTCCATCGAAGACGGTCTGGCACAGGATGATTGGGATTCATGGAAACTGATGACAAAGGAACTGGGCGACCAGATCCAGATCGTTGGCGATGACCTGCTGGTCACGAACCCAACCCGGGTGCGGCGCGCCATCGAAGAGAAAGCCGCCAATGCGCTCCTGGTCAAGGTCAACCAGATCGGCACGTTGACGGAAACCATCGAGGCGATCGAAGCCTGCCACCGAGCCGGCTGGCGGACGGTCACCAGTCACCGCTCGGGCGAGACCGAGGATGCCACCATCGCTGACCTGGCGGTTGCATTCAACGCCGGCCAGATCAAAACCGGTGCCCCGGCCCGTTCGGACCGGGTTGCCAAGTACAACCAGTTGCTCCGCATCGAGTCTGAACTTGGCGAAACAGCGAAATATGCCGGCTGGGCAGCATTAAAATAACGTAAAACCTATTCTTGATATTCCAGCGCACAGCATTGTGCGCTGGAATTTTTTAAGAAAACAGTTAGTTAATTAACTTGACAAAGTTTTATTTCGTGCTATCATAAATGCAAGGATTACCCCTTTTTGTGCATTGGATGGCATATTTGAGCACTTATCTCGGCGTTACCCCAATACAGAATGTAAAGAACATTAACAAACATGCCGTACTGGATTTAATCCGATTCACGCCTGGTGGGATATCGCGCGTGGAAATTGCCCATAAGCTCGGCCTCAGCCGCGCCGCTGTTACTGCCATTGTCGGGGACCTGCTCGAAACCAACACCATCCGCGAAGCAGAAAGCCGCGCAGTCCAAAGCGGGCGACCGCCGATCATCCTGGAGATCAATCCTGAACACGGCTATGTTCTGGGAGTGGATTTCGGAGCCACCCATCTCAGCCTTATGCTCGCCAGCCTATCCGCTGAAGTACTGGATGAGCTGGAAGTCTCCATTGACATCACCAAGGGCCCGGATGATTGCCTGTCAGAAGCGGATCGCTTGGCGCGGGAACTTCTCTCCAGGTCCAATCTTACCTTCGAGCAGATCCTGGCGGTAGGGGTTGGCGTACCCGGCCCCATTGTTGCCGATGCCGGTATGGTGCTCTCACCGCCCATCATGCCAGGCTGGGATCGTTTCCCGATCCGGGATACACTCCAGAACCGCTGGGGCTGCCCCGTCTCTTTGAGCAATGATGCCGAACTGGGTGCGCTGGGTGAATGGGCAGCAGGTTCTGGACGCGGCGAGCAGAATCTGGCTTATATCAAAGTCGGTACAGGGATTGGCGCTGGTTTGTTGATCAACGGCCAAATCTACCGTGGAGTAACGGGTTCGGCCGGTGAAATTGGACACCTGACCATCGACGAAAACGGGCCGATGTGCACCTGCGGGAGCCAAGGATGCCTGGAAGCCCTGGCCGGCGGAAGGGCGATTGCCCGCATGGCGCAAGAAGCCGTTCGAAAAAATAAACGTACGCAACTGGCAAGCATTTCCCCAGTTGAGAAAATCACAGCCCTGGAAGTTGCCAATGCCGCACGGCATGGTGATTTGGTGGCACAAGAGATCCTGAAACAAGCTGGAATGCATATTGGCATAGC
>JBFYSM010000424.1:0-2576 GCA_041301605.1 Chloroflexota bacterium
ACTTTTAGCACCCGGCCACTTGCAATGACCGCAACCCCGCGCGCCTCTAAGATTTCCAGATGGGCGAGCAGGTCTTTGACTGTCGCGCCATCTGGAATCTCAACCACTAACCCCTGTGAAGGTTTATAGCCGGGGACCTGTAAGCTCAACGTCCCGTATAACTTAACCTTCACTTTCATCCTGCACCTCGCTAGAAATCCAAGACGCCGTCCAACTCCTGATCGCTGATCACAAACACCTTGTTGTGCGGAGGCAGGGGTTCTTCGTAGAAGAAGCGGGGCAGGCGATCGTCTTGCTTCGTTAACCCTGCTTTTCTATTGAATTCCTTTTCGGCCTTCAATATTCGGGTGCCCATTCCGAATGGGAAGTATCCATCTTCGAATTTTGCGCCTGTTTTTGCCTCGATCAGTTTTTGGAATGCGCCGAATCCATCAGGATGGAGCAAGGCTACACTCGCCATGAAACATTGTCCCATGCAGTCGAAAGCAGCCATGGCGATCTGTAAAAACCTGGAGGTCTCAGCCTGTCCTTCCGGGTTGAGGGGATCGAGCTTCTTTTCCAGGTACGCCCCAACCACGTTGCCTGCCGTATGATCGGCGCCCATTGGGGAGGTGGCATATGTAACGCCGTTGCCTAACATACCGCGCGGGTCGTAGGCTGCGATGCTTTGCCGTTTGACCACTGGAACCCGGGGGTGGTTGAAGTGCTCACCCACCGCAGCCGGACCATTGCCCAGAATACGGCCGAACTCCGTGCCCCTACCGATTTCTTCTACCATCTCGATAGCTGCTTCGGCATCCCCAAACTTCTTATAGCCGGCATCCATGGCGACAGCCACAGCAACCCCCGTGTTCATGGTATCGAGCCCAATATCGTCACACAGGTTATCGAGGCGGGCGATCACGTCCAGATCGGTAATACCGGTCATGCCGCCCATGGACCAGATGGTCTCGTATTCCAGTGAACTGGTGATGAACTTACCGTCTTTGTCCACATACTCATTGGAACAATGGATCATGCACTGGTCGCAGCCTCGATGAGTGGTATTTCCGCCACGTTCTTTGATGATCTCGGCCATAGCCTCGCCGCTGATCTTCTCCCAACCATCCAATTGGCCTTTGGTGGCATTGTAGCTCGGGAAGGCACCCATTGCATTGACTGGAGCCACCAGGGCGGCCGTGCCGAGGGCGGGCATCACTTCCGCGCTCATGTGATCAGCCTTAACTGCTTCGACGACGGCCTTGGCCGCTTCCTTGAAGGCTTGTGGATCGGTTATGACATCGGGGTTCTTTCCGCGTTGGTCGACAACCAGCGCTTTGAGCCCTTTGGCACCCATCACCGCCCCCATGCCACCGCGGCCGGCTGCGCGGCAAGGACGCCCATCGACATCCGTTGACTGGATCGATGCCGAGGCCAACCGGTACTCACCCGCCGGCCCGATACACATTACCGAACTCTTCTCGCCGTAGGCAGCCAACAGCTTTTCAACTAACGCGTAGGTGCGCATTCCCTGGTATTCCTGAGCCGGCACCAGGCTTGCTTCGCCCTGTGCATCGACGCGGAGCAGGCTGAGGTCCCCGTCCGGTGCCTGTCCCTCAACAATGATTGCCGTAATGCCCAGATGGCCTAATGAAGCACCTATAGACCCACCTGCATTGCTTTCCTTGATACCTCTTGTCAGTGGGCTTTTGGCACCAACTGAAATGCGGCTGGTATTTACCAACGAAGTACCGGTCAGGAATCCTGGGGCAAAGATGAGCTTGTTCTCTGGTCCCAGGGGATCACATTCCGGCGGAACTTCATTGTTGATCATGATTGAAGTCAGGCCCCTGCCCCCCAGCCCGGCATATTCCGGCGACACATCTTCAATTTTGATGGTCTTATCCGTCATGTTTACTCTGACAAACTTCATGCTTGCCTCCGTTATCGATTAATGCTGGTCGCTACATGCGCAAAACCGGTTTGACCACGCGACCTTCTTCCATATCCTTTACAGCCTGGTTAATGTCTTTGAAGGCATAGTACGTGATCATCTTGTCGTATGGGAACCGTCCTTGGTGATATAGCTCGACCAGTTTGGGGATAAACAGGTCTGCGATTGCATCGCCTCCAAGTATTCCCCTAACCGATCGGCCATTCATGATCAGATCCATATCCAGGCTGACTTCCGTGCCAGGAGGCACAACGCCTGTAAGACCACAGACCCCAAGGCGGGGAAGCACATCCACAGCCTGTCGCAATACCTTAGGATTGCCGACGCATTCGAGACTGAATTCCGGACCTCCATTGGTGATATCGAGAATGGCCTTAACCGGGTCAACCTCATTGGCATTGATGGTATGGGTTGCGCCCAGCTCTTCGGCTGCTTTAAGTCGCTCTGGCTTGATATCAACAGCGATGATAGTTGTACAACCACACACCCCAGCAGCGAGGATCGCGCTCATCCCCACCGGGCCAACGCCAAATACGGCAATGGATGACCCTGGTTTGGCTTGAAGTGAATTCATTACTGCACCGGCGCCTGTCATTACCCCACATCCCATGGGACCAAGGATTTCGAGGGGAATATCCTCCCG
>JBFYSM010000174.1:0-3106 GCA_041301605.1 Chloroflexota bacterium
ACCAGATAGTCGAAACCATCCGCCACCACCCGGTAACTGCGCCCAAATATGGCCGTGATCTCACTCCAGCCGGTGGCAACATCCACCATCTGCAGGGTATGGATGTACTCCCCATTCGCAACCTCCCCGCAGTGATGCACCAGATCCACTTCAAAATGCCCGGCTTCCTGGATATCCCAGGCGATCTTGCTCATCGGGTACTGCTTCCGGATACTGTTGCTCGATGGGCGTCTGGGTCCTCGCTGGGATAATTTCGGTTCACTCCGCCCAACCCGTTTCAATGTCCGCTTCAGCGTGGATACACTGATCCGCCCCAGTTGCTCCAGGGTCTCCCTTGACACCAACAACTCCCCATGCGCACCCAAATGCTCCGCCATCCAAACCAGGTTCGGCTGCAAGCGCTCTGCACACGGATAATCCAGCGACCGCGCTATCACCCGGATCGTATCATCCACCCCCACCCCGTACTCCCGCCCTCGCTCCTTGCTCCGCTTTTTCCGGGACAAGCGCCCGTTCAGCGTTCGGATGATCGTCTTCCGGTGTTGCCCCGTCACCGCTTCGATCTCATCCAATAATCGACCTTTCACTTCCTTGTCACTTTCCCGATAACGCTTCCACATCTTGTGCATATATTTCCTGCGTTCGTTCACATTCATCGCTTCTGTTTCGGACATCGTTGGCCTCGGTAACTTTTTCTTTTGACCTAACGATACCCCTTCGGTAACATTTTATGTGAACTAACGCGGGAAGATTGTCATTCATCCTGTTCTGTGGAATAATAGGTCATGTCACGTGTATCCTTGTGAACGCGATGACAAGAATCCAAATCCACCTGAAGTGGCTGTTCGGATCTCCAGCGGGATCAGCCCCCGGTCCGAAAGGCCCCTACCTGAAACGGAGGGTACCATGTCCACGATTTCTCCTGTCAGTCTTTCCACACCGGCCAGGAAGAAAGTCACCACCCTGTCGCTGCGCCAGAAGAAGGCGAACGGCGAGCCGGTCACCATGCTTACGGCCTACGATTATCCCACCGCCCTGGCCATGGATGTGGCCGGCCTGGATGCCATCCTGGTGGGCGATTCACTGGGAATGGTTGTGCTGGGCTATTCCAACACACTCCCGGTCACGATGGAAGAGATGCTCCATCACTGCCGGGCTGTGGGACGCGGGGCGAAGATCGCGCTCCTGATCGGCGATATGCCATTCATGTCCTACCAGGTTTCGGTTGAAGATGCTGTTCGCAATGCCGGGCGCTTCCTGCAAGAAGGCAGCATGGATGCTGTCAAGCTGGAAGGCGGCCGCGAGCGCCTGGATGCCATCCGTGCGATTGTCGGGGCGGGCATCCCGGCCATGGGGCACATCGGGCTGACGCCGCAATCGGTGCACCAGCTGGGCGGCTTCCGCCCCCAGGGTCGGGACGCGCGCTCCGCCCGGCGATTGATCGAAGATGCCAGCCTGCTGGAAGAGGCTGGGTGCTTCAGCCTGGTGCTGGAATCGGTGCCTGCCCGGCTGGCAGAGCTGATCTCCAGGCGCTTGAGCATCCCCACCATCGGTATCGGTGCAGGGGCGGGCTGCGATGGGCAGGTGCTGGTCACCCATGACCTGCTGGGACTTTTCGACCGCTTCACGCCCAAATTTGTCAAGAAGTATGCCAATTTCCATGATGAAATGGAGCGAGCCTTTCGGGGTTTCATCGATGATGTGGAAACCAGGGCATTCCCGGCCCAGGAACACACTGTTGAAATGCCGGATGAAGAATGGGAGAGTTTGCTGGCAGAATTGGAATGACCATCAAATAAAAGCGCTACGATGAGTGAAATATTGATTGTCGGAACGGGGGCGCTGGCAACCTTGTTCGCTGCCCGGCTATCTGCATCCGGGACGCAGGTGACCATGCTCGGAACCTGGCAGGAAGGCCTGGATGCCTTGCGGGAGCATGGCGCCCGGCTGAAGATGCCGGATGGATCCATCCGGGAATTTCCAGTGCGTGTGACGGATTCCCCTTCGAAGATCCCTGCTGCCCGCTACACCCTCGTTCTGGTGAAATCCTGGCAAACGGAACGGGCAGCATTGCAATTGAGGGATTGCCTGGCGGGAGATGGCCTGGCTCTCAGCTTGCAAAATGGCCTGGGGAATTCCGAGGTCCTGGCGCGGATCTTGGGCCTACAGCGTGTTTCCATTGGCGTGACCACCACCGGCGCGACCCTGCTCGAACCGGGCCTGGCACGTCTGGGCGGGGAAGGGACACTATCCCTGGAACGCCACCCGCGCTTGCTGCGGTTGGAGTCCATGCTGCGGGAAGCAGGATTCGATGTGCGGGTTGTGGAGGATGCCGAATCATTGGTTTGGGGTAAACTCGTCATCAACGCCGCCATCAATCCGCTTACGGCATTGCTGCGTGTACCAAATGGGGAACTGATTCAGCGCCCCGCGGCGCGCCTGCTGATGGCGGAACTGGCAAAGGAGGCGGCTGCAGTGGCTATGGCTTGTGGGATACAACTGCCATTTGATGATCCAGTTGCAGCCGTGGAAAATGTCGCCCAACGAACGGCATCCAACCAATCATCCATGCTACAGGATGTATTGCGCGGGGCGCCAACCGAGATACTGGCCATCTGTGGTGCGATCGTCTGCAAAGGCGAGCAGAAGGGGATATCGGTTCTGGTCAACCGGACCATGTTGTATCTACTGGATGCATTGCGAGCGGAAAACCAACTTTCTTCCCCGGATTTGTCAGGCATGGTAAGATTATGCCACTTTGGAGTTGGAGGCTTGCAATGCGCAGGTTGTTTGGGTTCCTTCTGCTGGTGATTTTTGTCATTCCCGTTGTCGTACAGGCACAGGGGGTAACTCGTTTCAGCACGGTTGGCGTGGAGATCTGGCCTGAATACGATCGCCCGGATGTGCTGGTTATCTACAATTTGGAACTAGCCGCGGATACTATCCTGCCAGCCAACATCACCCTGCGTCTGCCCGGTTCGGTGGAGAAGCCTTATGTGGTGGCTGTCGGGCCGACGGCTGCAACCGTCACCGATCAGGATATCGATTATTCCTATCAAGCCGTTGAGGATTGGCTCGAAGTATCGGTTACAGCGGAAGATGTGGC
>JBFYSM010000181.1:0-2981 GCA_041301605.1 Chloroflexota bacterium
TCGTGGAACCGACCATCGTTCCAACCATCACCGAAACACCTACGATCACCCCCACGGTCACCGAAACGACCACACCGACGCCATCCCCCACCTACACGCCATTACCACCCATCGACTATACTGTTAAATTCGGCGATACCTGCTCCGGGATCGCGGTTTTCTTCAATACATCGGTACAGGCGATCGTGCTGCAAAACAACCTGTCATCCACGTGCGCCATTTCGCCCGGCATGGTTTTGAAGATCCCCCAGCCAACCCCAACTCCGCTGCCCCTGCCGACTGCCACCCTGGCCGGCCCGGAAGCGACCCGGGCAGCCTGCCAGACGGACCGCTACACCGTCCAGGCCAACGATACGCTCAGCAGTGTCGCAGCTGCTTACCGTGTTCCCCAGCAGGCGATCAAGGACTGGAACGGCATGACATCCGACTCGGTCTTCCTGGGAACAACCCTGCTGATCCCACTGTGCGCCCGCGAAGCCACCCCCGGCCCAACCCCCACGCCAACCCCGGCGCCTCCATACCCTGCCCCCAACCTGCTACTGCCGGTGGACGGTGCAGCATTCACGCTCGCAAACGATACGGTCAGCCTGCAATGGGCTTCGGTGGGTCTCCTGCGCGAAAATGAAGCCTATATGGTAACCATCGAAGATGTGACCTCCGGGACGGGCAAGAAACTCGTGGATTACGTTCTGGACACGAAGTTGGTCGTACCAGCCAGTTTCCGCCCCCAGGAAAACCTGCCGCATATCATGCGCTGGTGGGTGGTGACCGTACGCCAGACGGGGACAGATAACAATGGCAACCCCATCTATACTTCGGCTGGAACGGCCAGCCTGCAAAGGGTCTTTAGTTGGAGTGGAGCGGCCCCAGCCCCGACACCGACACCGTAGTCGAAGAAAACCCCGTGGCCTAAAGCATCCACGGGATTTATTCATTGAAATAGCGCGCCTGTTATCAATCCGCATCGGATGCAAGCATCCCCTTTTGGGCTGCCACTGCGATTGCTGCGGCGCGTGAATCCACCCCCAGTTTGTTGTAGATGCTTGCCAGGTGAGCCTTGACGGTCCGCTCGGTGATGCCCAGACGCAGGGCGATCTCCTTGCTGCGTTCGCCACGCGCCACCCCTTCCAGCACTTCCATCTCGCGCTCTGTCAGCAGGGACTCTCCCACTTTGGTAAACGTGGCCGCCCCATCCACTTTTGTCATCAGCTTGATCATCACATCAGGCTTGAGCAGGGTTTCACCGCGCGCCGCCGCCCGGATCGTATCGAACAGGGATTCGCGGTCGGTATCCTTGAGCAGGTATCCTTTTGCCCCCAGATGAAGCCCGCGTACCATCAATTCATCTTCATTGAAAGTGGTCAGGATCACCACGGAAATTTCCGGCTTGCTCTGCCGCAGTTTCTCGATGGCAGCCAGGCCATCCATGCCGGGCATACGCAGATCCATTAGAACCACATCGGGATTCAGTTCGCTGCAAAGCCGGATGGCTTCAGCCCCGTTGGCTGCCTCGCCAACCAACTCAAAACCATCCTGCGTCTCGAGGATCAGGCGCAACCCCTGGCGGATGATCAGGTGGTCGTCGGCGACCAGGATGCGGATGGGATCACTCATGGGTGAGAATCTCCAGCGGCAATCGTATCATAAGTTGGGTTCCGTTCCCCGGCTCACTGCGAACATCAAAACTTCCCCCCACTAAACGAACCCGCTCGCGCATCCCCAGCAGGCCATAGTGCCCTGCTTCCACAACCTGCGGAACGAAACCAATACCGTCATCAACAATTTCCATTACTATTTCATTTTCAGCATCCACTTTGGCCAGGCGTAATTTAGTGGTTTTCGCCTGCGCATGCCGGGCAACATTCGTCAGGCCCTCAGCTACCACTCGATTGATTGCCTCGCGCACCGGTTCTGAAAGCGATCCGGGCAATGAAATCTCTACCTCGCAAGGTATACCCGTAGAAATTGTGAAATGCTCGACTTCCTGTTGAATGGCATCCCCCAAACTGAGATCCCCTGGCTGGCGCAGGTTATCTATCACCCGGCGGGCATCTGCCAGCGTACCCCGTGCCTTATCCATCGTCTGCCGGAGAATGGCCCTGGCCCGGTCGGAGCGGTTCTCAACCAGGTGAGCATCCACGGCTTCCATTTGCAGGATCAACCCAGCCAATCCCTGCGAAAGCGTATCGTGCAGTTCACGCGCCATGCGCTGGCGTTCGGCAGCAATGGTCAAATCCTCCACCCTGGCGGCATATTCGGATAATTGCCGGTTGGCGATTTCAAGCTCATGCGCCAGGGCCTGGGCACGCTCGCGCGCCTCCGCCTGGCGAACATACATCGTTGTATAAAGAATGGTGAAGAAGGCCGCCGGGATGACCATCAGCATCCACCAGCCCGTTATCATGGTATCGGTAACCAGGAAGAAATTGATCACCGCCAGGGCACCGTAATAACTGATCGCCAGCAGGGATTTGCGGTTCAATCCCAGCAGGCCGGCAATCTCACCCACCAGTGGCATGAACAGGCCAAAGATCATCTGGATGGAATTCGACAGGAGGGTCACCACAAATGCCAGCAAACCCTGGATGAGGATGTAAAAGATAGTCCACTTGCGGGTAGCAACCTTTTCCAGGAACCAGTGGATGGCAACATGAAAGACAAGCAGACCCGAATAAATGGTCAGTTTCCACGGCTCGCGCAGGGATGGATTAGCAATCAGTGTGGTGATGTAAACACCCACGATGACGATCGTCATCAGCAGGTAGAAGATCCGGTAATCGCGGTCCGGTTTGACGGGTGAGATCTCAGGGGATTTCATCATATTCCGATTGTAGTACACTTCGGCCCTTTTGCCATTGTCCGGGCGGACACTGTTCGAACGGACAGGTGGAAACGATCCCACCGGACGATGACAGACAGGTGCATCTTACGTATACTGGGGGCTGAAACTACCCAGGAGGCATTTCGTATGAATAAGAAGA
>JBFYSM010000427.1:0-7159 GCA_041301605.1 Chloroflexota bacterium
CGGCTATTTCGAGTTCGCACTGAACATGTGGGCAACGGCCACAAAATAGTTACACTCCCCTTCCTCTTCTTCATTATTTCGCCACTCCCGCTGGCCGAATATCCCGAATATTCAATTGCATATATTCCCTGCCGTTGAATTCATTCCGTTCGAATGAATACAATACATCAACTTGGGCCGACAGCTTCGCCTGGAGGTGGCCCAGACGAAAAGCAATCGCATCATGGGTAATTCGACCATCATTCAATGAAAGTTTGAGGTGTTTCCCATCTGCTCCAACAACCCTGGAATTGACTACGCGCAAATTCCTGGAAACAAAAATGGCTTCCCGATTGCCGTAACCGGTTGGCTCAAGGCGATCAAGTTGCTCAAGCAGTTCGGGCTTTAATTCGGAGAGAGGTATCTCCATATCTGCCAGGAGCGTTTGCCGAAGATCCATGCCACCCAGTTCGCGCTCGGCGATGCATCTAAGTTTCGATATCAAAGCATGCACATTTTCATTGTGAACTGTAAACCCAGCCGCGGCAGCATGCCCACCATGACGCACCAGTAGATCTGCGCATTCATCCAGCGCCTCGGTAATATGAAACTCCGGGATGGAACGACAAGAACAGCGGGTGTACTCATCGTCATGCTGACCGACAATAGCCGGACGATAATAAGCCTCGGTTAGACGAGCAGCAGCCAGCCCCACCACGCCGGCATTGAATTCCCGATCAATCGCAAACAGGACGAGCGGATCTTTCTCTTCAGCAAAAGCCAATTCGTTCGCCTTCTCCTGGATCTCACGGGTCAGGAGTTGCCGATTCCGGTTCTGCTGATCCAACTGGATTGCCAATCGTCCGGCCTCGAAAACCCTGGATTCCATCAACAATTGGTATGATGCCAGCGCTGACTCCAGCCGACCGGAGGCATTCAAGCGCGGCCCCAGTGCAAATCCAATGTTGGTTGCATTGACCTTTGCCAGTGTCACCCCGGCCACATTCGCCAGTGCAAACAACCCCTGCCGCTGGGTTTGCCGTATCTGAATCAGACCCTTCGAAACCAGGGAACGGTTCTCCCCTGTCAGCGGGGCCAGGTCGGCCACCGTGCCGAGCGCGACGAGGTCGAGCAGGCCATCAAGAAATTCGGATGGCAGATGACCGGCGATGGCTGACCGATTTTGATCGTTCGTCATTGATCCTTTGTTACCAAACAACGCCTGCGCAATTTTATAAGCCACCCCCACCCCGGCCAGATCCTTATCAGGATAAGCATCTCCATCCCGTTTGGGATTGACGATCGCCAGGGCAGGCGGCAGTTCCCCCGCAGGTTGGTGATGGTCCGTGATGATGAGATCCAATCCCAGGGTTCGGGCGTGCGCCACTTCGGCCGGGGAACGAATGCCACAATCCACAGTGATGACCAGTCCGACGCTATTCTCCCTCAGGTTGGTCAGTGCATCCGGGTTCAACCCATACCCCTCCTCGAAACGGTTGGGGATATAGGGAATTACATTTCCACCAAGGGCGGTCAACACCTGGACAAGCAGAGCTGTTGCGGTGACACCATCCACATCATAATCGCCATAGATCGCAATCTTTTCCTTCTGTGTGATGGCTTGCCAGATACGATCGACGGCAACCTGCATGTCAGTCATCTGGAAGGGATCCGCATCGAAGTTCGGCTCCGCTCTGAGAAAAGCTTGCGCTTCCGATACAGTGGCATATCCACGGTTAAATAAGATCTGCCGCATGATAGGTGGGAAAGCGCACAGGTTTTCATTCGCCTGGGGGGAGAGAGGAGGCTGAATAATCCAGCGTTTGGATGAATGCATAATGGGGTGAGTATACTGTGCTTTTGTGAACTGGGCAAACACCCCACAATGGGACAAGTGTCACTTGAACGATTTTCCCAGTATTGGTATATTGGTACGTAGTCCACTTTAACTGGAGCAGTAATGAAAAAAAAGTATCGAGTACTACCCATTGCCCTGCTCATCATCGTGCTCGTCCAGGCATGCCAGGCAACCCCTACCGCGCCCCCCACAGAAGCGCCAGGAACCGAAACACCCGCGACTGCTACCATTGAACCTGATAAGCGGTCGGTTGTACTGATCTCGTGGGATGCATCCCGGGCTGACATCGTCTACAACATGATGGAGACCGGGCTTCTCCCGACGTTCGCGTCTCTGGCTGCCAACGGCATCCGCGCCGAGTACGCCCAAACCATCGACCCTTCCCTTACCGCAGCGGCTCACAACAGCATCTCATCCGGCTCGTACCCAACCTATACCGGGATCACATCGAACAGTTTTCATGTTACAGGAGATGACTTCTACTGGTACCGGGTTGGCTTTGACGAATCCATGGATGAAGCGGAACCGATCTGGGTGACTGCATCCCGCAACGGACTGACCACCGCCGCAGTATTCTTCGTCGGCGGGTCGCCAGCGCACGATGATCAACTTGCGGATTACACCATTGGTTACGGGATCGAGGATGCCTACTCGAAGCAATGGAAAGTAAGCTTGTCAGAAACTGATGCTTGGGAGAACGTGCCAGATTCCTACAGCCCACCCTTGGATGGCAGTTTTTCCATCCAAAATGTTGGTTCGGTTTACTTGTATGGGATTGATACCACCGACGATAATACAGAGAATTACGATACAGTTGTTTTGAATACCGAGCGCTCGGGCAGCGAACCTGCGCAGGTACTGAAAGAATCGGAGTGGGGTTCACTCATCCTGCTGGAACGCGCCTATGCTGGCGCAGACTTCCTCATCCAGGAAATAAATTCTGAAACCGTTACGCTGTACCACACCGGTGTCGAGCGCAATTCGGCCTCACCCAAGGAACTGCTGGATGCGTTGAACGAAAAGTTTGGATGTTTTCCTCCCGGAGGAGATTCCTACGCGTTGGAGCATGGCTGGATCACCGAAGAAGATTTCCTCTACCAACTGGAACGCCAATCCGTTTACATGGCCGAGGTGGCAGCCTGGATCTATTCCACCTATCATCCAGACCTCATGCTGACCTGGCAGGACCCTTTCGATTCCGCCGGTCACCAGTTCTTCATGACCGACCCGCGCCAGATGAATTATTCCCCCGAACGCGCCGAACAATACCAGGGATACTACAACCAGGCCGCCACGGTGGCAGACCGTTCCCTGTCGATCATGCTGGATGCCTTTGATCTTGACACCACAACCGTCTTGATGGTTGGCGATCATGGCATGGCCCCAATCCATTCCGTGGTGTATGTGAACACGATCCTGGAACAGAACGGCCTCCTGACCCTGGATAGCCAGAACTATGTTGTTCTGGAACAGACCAAGGCCTTTGCCATCGCATCCGGCGGGGCCGTCCATATCTACATCAACCTGGTTGGCCGCGAAAAAGGCGGCGGCACGGTCACTGCGGATGAATTTCCCATCATCCAGGAACAGATCATCGAACTGTTCCAGAATGTGGTCGACCCCGTCAGTGGCGAAGCGGTTTTCCAGCGCGTCCTCCCCAGGAGCGAACTGGGATCCCTGGGGCTGGATCACCCGAACTCAGGGGATGTTTTCGCCCAGGCCATCCCCGGCTACCACCTGGACGGGTGGCGCGGGAACGATTACGTATTCGCCCCGGCAGATTTCTACGGCCAGCACGGTTATGATAGCAGCCTGCCGGAAATGCACGCCATCTTCATCGCCGCAGGCGCAAAAATCCCGATGTCAGGCGCAGTAATTCCACCGGTTCGTATTGTGGATTATGCTCCTACCATTGCACGACTCTTGGGATTCGAACCTTCCCCCACAGTCCAGGGATCGCCGATCCTTGCAATCGTACAACCATGACTCGAACGGTTTGTTTTCATCACAATGATGCAGATGGCCGCGCCAGTGGTGCGATCGTCCGTTATGCGCTTGGGCGCGATATCCAATTGTTCGAAATGGATTACGATGCGCGCTCGATCCCCTGGAACGACATTTCGAACGCAAACCGCATCGTTGTTGTCGATTTCTCCTTTCCGCTCCAGGATATGCAGAAAATGGCTGAGGGCAGGGAATTCATCTGGATCGATCACCATAAAAGCGCCTTGACTGAACTGGAAGCCGCATCAAAGACATGGCCGGGCCTGCGCGATCTTTCCGAGGCTGCCTGCGTGCTCACCTGGAAATACTTCTTTCCCAACAAACCAGTGCCACGCGCCATCACCCTGATCGGGGATCGTGACATCTGGCGCTGGGCCGAAGCGGATACGGGAGCCTTTACCGAGGGCCTCCACGTCCGGGATACACACGTAGATCACGACGATCTCTGGATCCCCCTCCTGGAAGAGGATCCAGATTTCATGAAGATGATAATCTACGAAGGCCGGCGGCTACGGGAAATCCGCCTGGCAGAAATCAAAAGCCTGATTGAGCGGCGCGGCTTCGAGGTCAGGTTTGAGGGTCACCGGACACTGGTCGTCAATACAGGCGGGAACGGTGACCTGGGTCAGCATGGACGTGATCTGGGCTATGAGATCGTTTATTGCTATGTAGATCAGATGCAACGTGATATATTAACAACTGTTGTGACCCTTTTTTCCAGGCAGGTTGATGTTTCTGTAATTGCCCGCCGTTATAAAGGTGGTGGTCATGCAAATGCAGCGGGTTTTTCCTTTCCGCGTGCATGCACGCCATTTCCGCCCGATGCTGAAGTAAAATGGGTACCACAGAATCGCAAGCGATAATCCCTATAACCAAGAGGAGATAAGTCTGTGGAGTCACAAGAAACCCGGGAACAAAAACCTCACGGCATCCGCTCCTGGCTCACGCCCCGCCGCCTGCGCGCCTGGCGTGAATACCTGACCGGATATCTCATGATTGCCCCTTCCGTTTTCCTGATCTTTGTTTTTGGAATCTTCCCAGTCGGTTTCGCCCTCTTCGTCAGCCTGCACAAGTGGCGACTAAAACGCGGCGACATCATTGGCCTGGATAACTATACCAGCGCAATCGGCAACCTGGCCTATCTGATGATCTTTGCAATTGGGATAGGCGCACTCGTTCTGGCATTTTTCCAATTCCGCAAAGCATACAAGGCACTCTCGGAGAAACCGCTACGGTTCTGGCTGTTGAATATACCGAGCGTATTGTTGGCAGCGGCCAGCCTGAGTTTCGTCCGCTGGACGATCGTGCTCCTTCCCAACATCCTGGATATCGCCAACAAGATCGCTGGGGTAGATAAAACCCGCGAACTTTTCATGCAACTGCTTGGCGAAGCCTTCAACGCACCGGAGGTTATCCAGGCGCGCGGGCTGATGCTCGGGTTGATCGGGGCAAGCCTCGTTGCAGTCATCGTCAGCGTTTACATGTGGCGGTCTCCTGAAAACATCCAGAACCAGGGGCTGCTGGCAATGGCCTGGGCAAGCATCGGGATCGGGGCCATCCTCCTGCAATATGTATACTCACAAATGATGGCCGATTACAACGAAGCCATGCTGGCAGGCACCGACCCGGGGATATTCCCGCAATTGATCAGCATTTCTTCAGGGCTCATCCTGCTCTTCATAGGTTGGAAGATCTGGCAGCGCGCCAAGGATCAAACGAACACCTTCCTGTTCTTCCTGCGGTTGCTGGGAGCGATGGTCTTCATCGTTGGGGGCTGGATCATGGTGGGTGAACTGCCGGTGATTGTTGCCGCGGGCGATCCGGATCTTTGGGTTGGTCTCCAGGCCACATTATTCTACTCACTCGGTACAATACCATTCCAACTCAGTATCTCGCTCTTTCTTGCGATCCTGCTCTTCCAGAACCTGCTAGGCTCCCAATTTTTCAGGGTGATGTTCTTTTTGCCGTATGTAACCCCCACAGTTGCCAGTGCAGCTGTTTTCCGGCAGCTATTTTCGAACCGCCTGCAAGCCCCGGTCAATGCCGGCCTGCGTACGCTGGGTCTCGAACCCCTCCAATGGTTATGGGAACCAAAAGGCATCTTCCAGTTGATGGCCAACGGATTGGGGATCGAAAACTGGCCTGCCTGGGCAAATGGCCCAAGCCTGGCGCTAACAGTGATCATGATCTACTCCATCTGGGTATTTGTTGGCTATGATACAGTCATCTATCTGGCAGGTTTGGGCAACATTCCCAAGGAAATGAGTGAAGCCGCGGAAGTGGATGGCGCCAATCGCTGGCAGGTGTTTCGTTATATCACTTTTCCCCTTCTTTCACCAACCACCTATTTCCTGACATTGATAGCTGTTATCGGCACCTTCAAAGCCTTCAACCATATCTGGGTGATGCGCCTTGATGCTGCCCTCCAGACCACAGATACGTTCAGCGTAGTAATCTTCACCGAATTCTTCGAAAAACTGCGCTATGGGTATGCCTCTGCAATGGCCTTTGTTCTATTTGTCATCATCCTATTCCTTACCTTCCTCAATAATAAAATCCAGGGGTCGCGAGTGTTCTATGGCTAAGAGAATTTCACACACCATACGTCAACAAAAGCCAGCTTGGATCATCCTGCGCAATATCTCCACCTACCTGCTCCTATGCATTGGGGCGCTCATTGCCATTTTCCCCTTTTTCTGGATGATATCAACCTCGCTGATGTCACTCGGGGAAGCCCAGGGAACGCGCCTGATCCCATCGGCGATCCACCTGGAGAATTACGTCGATGCATGGAATGAAGCCAATTTCTCGCTATACATGTGGAACAGTGTCCGCATCACGCTCCTTACGTTGGCCGGTGAACTGACCTTCAGCATCCTCGCCGCCTATGCCTTTGCGCGGATCAAATTCCCCGGCCGCGACCTGATCTTTACCCTCCTGCTAAGCACCATGATGATCCCCGCCATGGTCACGATCATCCCCAACTTCCTGACCGTGACCTGGCTCGGACGGATCGGGCCGATCAAATGGATCAACAACTGGCCGGCATTAACCATCCCCTTCATGGGAAGTGTTTTTTCGATCTTCCTGCTCCGTCAGTTCTTTACTCAGATCCCGGATGAACTTTACGATGCCGCCCAGATCGACGGGGCAGGACATCTCCGCTTCCTGTGGAGCGTTGTTCTGCCGCTTTCCAAAGCGCCTATCATGGTCATCATCATCCTGTCGTTCATTGGCACATGGAATGCCCTGGCATGGCCCATGTTGGTGACCAACTCTCCAGATTGGCGCCCGATCGCAGTCGGCTTATATAGCTTT
>JBFYSM010000202.1:0-8424 GCA_041301605.1 Chloroflexota bacterium
GTGTTGAACCGGGGAACGCCGGAACAGGTCAAGGATCACGTGCGCCGCAACATCGAGATCCTGTCTCCGGGCGGCGGGTTTGTGTTCAACACGATCCACAATATCCTGCCGGATGTCCCACCGCAGAATATCCTTGCCATGTTCGAAGCGGTTGACGAATACCGATGAACACCCTGCACAACGGAGCGAACGGATGACGAAAAAAGTCTTTGTCAGTGGCTGTTACGATATGCTGCACAGCGGGCATGTCGAATTCTTTCGCGAGGCCGCGGCCTACGGCGAGCTTTACGTAGCGCTCGGGTCGGACAAGACGGTTTTCGACCTCAAGGGCCGGCTGCCGGCGAACAACGAGCAGGAGCGCCTGTTCATGGTGCAGGCGGTTTCCTATGTCAAGCAGGCATTCATCTCCGGGGGCTCCGGCATGCTGGATTTCGAAGCGGAACTGCGCGAGATCCATCCGGATTATCTGATCGTCAACGCGGACGGGAACCTGCCGGAGAAGCGCAAGTTGTGCGAAGAGCTGGGGATCAAGTACATCGTTCTGGACCGGAAGCCGGCCGAGGGCCTCCCGGCGCGCTCCACCACTGCCATCCGCCAGCAATCCCAGATCCCCTTCCGGATCGACCTGGCCGGCGGCTGGCTCGACCAGCCCTGGGTTTCCGAGCATCACCCCGGCTCCGTTCTGACCATCTCGCTCGAGCCGACCCTCGAATTCAATGAGCGCAGCGGGATGGCCTCCAGCACCCGCCGGGCGGCCATCGACTTGTGGGGGACAAAGATCCCGCCGGGGAATTACGAGAAGTTGGCGAAGATGTTGTTCTGCTACGACAACCCGCCGGGGACGAAGGTCATCTCCGGTTCACAGGATTCGATCGGGATCGTTTTTCCCGGCCTGGCCAATGCCCACTATGAAGGGAAGTACTGGCCGACCCGCATCGAGCATATCCAGGATGAGCAAGCCCTGCAATTCGTGGAAAGTTCGATGTACCTGGTCACCCTGGGGCCGCGTCATTCTGAATATGATGTGCTGGCTGATACCAATATCACCCCCGCTGGTGCCCGGGCGTTGGCAGAGGCGGCAGACGGGTGCTGGCAGGCGGTCCTTGCCCACGATTTGGAACGTTTCGGCCATTTCTTCCGGGCCTCCTTCGAAGCGCAGATCGCCATGTTTCCCCACATGATGAATGACGATGTGGCAAAGTTGATCGAGCAATACCGGGATATGGCCCTGGGATGGAAGTTATCCGGAGCGGGTGGTGGCGGCTATCTCATCCTGGTTTCCGATAAACCCATCGAGAATGCCGTTCGCGTCGTTGCCCGGCGGGACTGCTAATCATCCGCTTGCAAATAAATAATCCCCGAAAACGGATCGGATGCGGTGGGAAACCATATTGCTGGCTGAATATGGCAAAGATCCACCACGAATATCCCGGTATGCATCGGGCATAGTTTGGCTGATGAGCGATAGTGGCAAGGAAATCGCACCCAGGTTTGCCAGCAGTTTACCCAGGGTAGCCTGTACTGTCGGGTTTGACCAGTAATAACGAGACCGGTCGCTCAGGCTGTACTTGCGCTTGAAAGCCTGTTCCCGTGGGGTTCCGGAATAGTATCTCTGCCAATGCTCCGGCTGGCGAACCATCACATCATCCAGAACATCGATCAGGTTCGAGCGCTCCTCGGGTGGGAACAATTCATCTTCCATCCTCGCCAATGCAAAGATTGCTTCTCGGAAAGCAAATGTCAGTGCCGGGCCAACCTTCAGGATGGCAAAGTGATCACGGACGAGGTTGTGCAGGTTTTCGCGACCCTGGTAATCGGTGGAGTGGGCCTCGTAGACAAAAGGGGTGCTCTCTGAAAATTGGGATAATTGTTTAGCATTGTCAGGGTTGTAATCCAGCACAAAATCGTCCCCAAATTCAACTCCCGGCTGCACTACAACTGCAATCACTCGTTCCCAGGCTTTTTCCAAGCCGGTGCGTGCAAAAGCCTGCTGGGTTGCCTCGATCGTCTGCCGGGCACTCTCGACGGTTGTGACATCTACACTTTCCTCATGTTCCTGTGCCCCGCCAGCTACAGGAACTTCGGTGCCGATGACATATCTTAACCCTTGCGAAGGTTCCGAAACCTTCGCAAGGGTTTCCTCAGCGGCCCTGGCCATCTGAGCCATCCGATGGGCGGCGAGTTCGATATCCAATGGTTGTGAAGGGTCATCATCACCAAGTTTCATGCTGGCATCCAGGTGGATTTTTGAATAACCCGCCTTGACATACTCACGCACCATTTCAGATGCTTTCTGCATGGCACTTTCAGCAGGTTCTGCCTGCCAGACATGCGGCCCGAGATGGTCGCCTCCGAGCATGAGCCGTTCTGTCGGCAATCCGTTCTCAGTGGCGATCCCCTCCACGAAGCGAACGAAATCCGCCGGCGTCATTCCAGTGTAACCGCCAAACTGGTTGACCTGGTTGCAGGTTGATTCCACCAGCAAGACTCTAAAGGTCTCCGCTCTCTCCTCCTCGTGGTGATGACTCGTTGAGACCTTTAGGGTCTCTTGAACGGCTGCTTTCAATACCCAGGGATGGGCAGAGCAAATGGACGGGATGCCGCGCGCTTTGCCTCGTTTCTGCGCAAGGATGATCTCATCCAACGGATGGAACATATTGCAATGCCTCATCCAATGTCGGCTGGGCGGCCGTACCGCCGGCGGCCCGGGTCGAGAGTGATCCACAGACAACTGCCAGCCAGAGGGATCGTTCCAGGCTCCAGCCATTGAGGAATCCGTACAGGAACCCGGCATCGAATGTATCGCCGGCGCCAACGGTATCCACAACTTTGTCACAGCAAAGGGCACGGGCGGAGACTGTTTGTTCCCCTTGGCAGGCCAGTGCTCCCTCGGCACCGCGCTTCATGGCAACGATCCCGGTCAATTTCCCCAACTGTTTGAGCGCCTGTCCACCAGTGCGCGCCCCGGTAATGGCAATGGCTTCGTTTTCGTTCGGGAAGAAAATATCAGTAAGTGGCAACAGTTGGCTGACACCGATCCACTGGCCGGATGGATCCCAGTTGGTGTCGAGAGAAGTGGTCAGGCCGAGGGCGTGGGCGCGCCGGAACAGGTTCGAGATGCTGGGCTGAAGGGTGGTCTGGAGGAAGTAACTGGCAACATGTAGGTGACGTGACTGGTGGAGCAGGTTATCGGTCACATTTTCAGCGTGTAAGTCCGCGATGGCGCCGGGGTGGGTGAGCATGGCGCGGTCGCTGCCCTTGTTCAGGACGACCGTCAGACCGGTCCGGCGATCCGGGGCGATGTTCACAGCGGAAACATCCACACCGCGCTGCGTCATTTCATCCAGCATGAAGTGCCCGAACAGGTCATCCCCGCAGATGCCAACGAAGCCAACTTTCAGCCCCAGGCGCGCCGCGCCGCAGGCAGTGATGACCGAAGATGAGCCGATGGCAAGTGTGGCGGAATCGACCAGTTTCTCCTCTTGCCCAAAGGCGGGAACAACATCGCCGGAGAGGATGAGGTCGGGGTTGATCTCGCCGGGAATGAGAATGTCAAACTTCGGCATATTCCACCTCGGGTAAGCGCTTTTCGAGCAGAAGATAGATGACCAGCGCGACGAGCATCAGCACGCCGAAGACGGCGTACATGGATGGGCCGCCGAGGTGCTCGAGCAATATTGCGCCGAGGAATCCGGCCGCCGCCGCGCCGAAGCCGAACACCACCGCACCGAAAATGCCCTGGGCAGTCGCTTTCAGACCGGGCGGCGCAATTTCATTGACAAAAGAAACGCCTGCCACCCAAAGGGATGCAAACGTAACCCCGTTGATCAACTGGAAAACGAGAATCCCGGTTTTGGTTGTCATGGTGGCATATAAGAACAAGCGTACCATGGTCGTGACCATGGACAGGATCAACATGCCATGCGGTTTTAATTTGGCAAGCAGCCGGTCAGCGAAGAACAGCGCCGGTAATTCGGCGAGCGTGCCGATGCTCAGGGCAATCCCCGTTATGGATTCTCCAATGCCAAGTTCAGCTACATAAGCCGAGAAATACATATTGATGCTGGTCAATGCCATGCCGCATACAAACGCGATGACAAGGAAAAGCATGAACCGCTGGTTGGAAAACAGTTCACGCATCCCGCGCTTGATGGATACTTCCTGTTTTGCATACTGGAATGTGAATTTCTGGCTTATTAGGAAGGCAAGGAACATCAACGCGGCATAAAGCCAGAATGCCCAATCCAATCCGTATTTTTCGATTGCGATCCCCGCGACGGTGGCAACGATCCCCCAGCCGATCGTCCCGCCCAGGCGCACACGCCCGTACATGTCCTGCCGGTCGCCAAGCATCATCATCGTAGCGGTATCGGCGAACGAATTGGCAGGCGAGATCATGAAAGGATACAACGAGACAATCACCAGCACGGGTGTAAAGGTTCTCAGAAAGGGGAATATCAAAACCAGCCCAATCGAAGCCAGCAGGGTCGCGCCCATGATCAATCTATGCCGCCGGGTTGCATCAGCAACCCCCGTCCAGAACGGCGCGCCGGCCATGAAGATCAGCGGTGCAAGGGCAGAGAGAAGTCCGATCTGTGCGCCAGTAAACCCCAGGCTCTGGTAATACAAAACCCAATACGGGAACAGGCAGGCGTTCGCGGCGTAGTACAACAGGTAAAAACCAAACGGATAGATTTTTTTCATGCGCGCTCAATAGGTTTTGTACCAATCGAACGGCGCGTCGGCTTGATAAAAATCACCAACGGGCTTGCCGGACCTGGAGCACAGGTCAGCAAGACGCGCCAGCCGTTCACGCCCGGCCGTGCGCAGGAAATCGATCCGCTCCGCGCCGTCCATGTTCACTGCCTCCTGCCAGACGGCGCGCCCGACTGCGCAGCCAGATGCCCCGGCGCGGCAGGCGATCTCCACCTGGCGGAGGTAGGTATCGAAGTTCACTGCCGCCGATAGTACGATCCAGGGGGCAGGGCTGGCGGCAGAGACCTCGACACAGGCCGCGGTCCATGCGGCTTCATCCTTATCTTCGACGGCATCGAGCGGGAATTCTGCCTTGAGCACATCCACCCCAGGGATGACCAATTGGCGGGCGGTTTCGACAACCACATGCCGCTTTTCAGCACAAGAGAGTTTCTTGGTTGCAACCAGCGAATACGAAAGCGGTTCGAGCATCAAGCCAAGATCATATTTGACGCATTCATCTGCTACCTGGCGAACGAAACCTTCAATTTCGGGGGCGGTGGGAGAGTCGGGATGGTAGTAAACCAGCAGTTTAACCATGCTGGCGCCCATGCGTTTGGCCTTTTCCACGCTCCAGCCGGGCAGGATTTGGCTGTGGCGAGCGGTGGGACTGCCGCCGTAGCCGGTCGCTTCGACCGCCACCACGAAGGCGGTCTTCCCCGGCAGCACACCCGCTGCGATGGTCTGGGCGGCGGACACTTCCGGGTCGAACAGAACCGCCGTGGGCAGGTCCGCGAGCGCCGACACGATATCCAGTTTGAAATGCGAAAGTTGGGCGTCATCCACAAAGGCCGGGTTGGCCTTGCGCAGGTTCTGGCGGTGGTCGAGGGCCAGGCAGGTGAAGGTGCCGCGTGGGGAAGTACATTGCTGCAAACCGCGTAACTTGCCGATGGAGATTTTCATTTCCGTGCGACCTCCAGTCGGCACCAGGCATAGAGGGCATCGTAAACTTCAAATTGACGACTCAAGTTTTCCAGGTCTTTCGGGAAACGCAAGCTATAACCGACTGCGATCGCTTCAAGGCCGCGTGCAATGGGATTGGCATCCCTATCTTCTTCCACGTCTGCAGCGTGGACGATCTCTGCCAGGCGAAGAAGAGCCGGGTCAGTAAGGCCATACTCATTGATGATACTTTCGAACGAGCATTGGCCATCGCGATGGCCGAGTTCCACTCCAGGAGCATCGTAGGGAATAGCTCCTGTTTCTTTGACCACCTGCTCAATCCGGCTCTTCGGCACGAAAATGAACTCAGCCTGGGAGTCGATAAAGCGCGAGATCAGCCAGGGGCAGGCCACGCGGTCAACGTGTATGTGCGAACGGGTTACCCATTTCATGAAGGTTTCTCCTTGTCATCAACTGGTGTTTGTTTGCCGATGTCACGGCCCCAAAGGGCAAAGAAGAGAGTGCCAACCAGCCCAAAGCCAAATGCAGTAAGAAAATTCACTGCCGGGGAGGACATCCACAAGAATGCTCCACCAAACGCTGCCAGGGATACGATGATATCGCGGATCAGGTAATATAGGCCGAAGGTGGCGGCTTTTCTACCTTCGGAGGCCAGGTCCATGATCAAGGCTTTGCGGGTCGGCTCTCCGAATTCCTTCAGGCCGCGGATGATGAAGGCAATCACCATCACCCAGAAGGAATGCGAGAATAATAATACCAGCGGAAACAGCGTAAAGAAAACAAATGTGGTCAGGACAAACGGCTTTTTGATGCTGCGGTCAGCCAGGTAAGCAACCGGCACATATACTACCATTGCGGTGATCATCTCGATGGTAGTCAAGACTGCAAATTGCAGGGGAGTGATCCCATTCTCACTGACGCACCAGATCACCACGAAGGCGTAGGGAATTTGTTCGCAGAAGCGAATGAGAATATCCGATGTCAGCAAATTCCGTAAAGAGCGGTTGATGAGGAAAAAACCGTAGGAGCGTTGCTCGCTCTTTCGCGCGGATTCATCCCGTTTCTCCTGGGTCATGATCTGTTGGAGTACCAGGGCTACACCAGCCAGTACAAAAGCCAACCCCAACGCCAAACGCACGCCGCGCACTTCACCATACAATTCGATCAATGCACCGCCAATGATGGGGCCCAGCGCCATGGGGATGCGACGTACCAACGAGTGCATGGAAACCCCCATCGTGCGCTTGTTCGCGGGCAGCACAGTTGAGACCAGTTCCATCGTGGCTGGCAGTGAGATTGCACTCCAGGAAATGAACAATATAGCCCCAATAATGGCTGCCTGCCAGGAGGGAAAGATGATCACGATCAAATACCCAGCCATGGCTATAAGGTTGAAAAGGAGCAAGGCGCGCTTGTAGCCCAACTTTTCACTTGCATACCCGCCGGGGAAGGAGTAGAGCGCACTGAGCAGGTTATCCAATCCATTGAGCAACCCAACGGAGAGAGCACCGCCTCCCAATGCCATCATGTAGAGGGGCAGGAAGCGCTCAGACAGGTGCTCTCCCAGCCCCACAAGGATGACCATGGAGAGTACAGCTATGATGCTCTTCTTCAATCCCAGGAATTCTGTAACCTTATTGTGGGTTTTCACGTGTGAATTTTCGGGAGGAATGCTATGGGCAGGTTTGAAGCCAGGCGGTCAGGATGCGGTTCTTCAGGATGAAACTGACGTTGTGCTGGCGGCCCCAGGCGCAGGCAGCGTTGAAATCCACATCCATGTCGGTGTACTCGGCGGCGAAGACAGGTTTGCCTGCATCGATGAAGGGCAGCATTTCCTCGATCCATTCGTAATAGAAGGCATCCTCGGTGATGGCGAAATCGAAAAAGTCGAGCGAGTCGGCCACCATATCGGGGGCGTTCTTGATGCCGATGGCCAGGCCGCGGGCATGGGCTTCATCGGCAAGCCACTTCGCATAGGCGAGTTGATCTCCGTAAGTCAACGGGAAGCCGGTCCGGTTGGTGTAGATTTCAATGTTATCCGGCTCGATGCCATCGAAGCCTTTGGCCTGGCAGAGATCCAGGCGGGCGCGCAGGATTGGGGCCAGTAGATCGATTCGGCGGATATCCAGCCAGCGCTCACCGGGCCAGCCCTCGTAGTTCCTGCCGAGCACTTCAGCAGGGAACTGGTCAGCGTCAGGACGCCAATCCTCCCAGGAGCCAACTGAAATGTAGCAAATAACTTTTACACCGCGGGCATGGAGTTCGTCGATCACCGATTGATCTGCGTACAGGTCAATATCGTATACATCGGCCTCGACAGAGGTATCCACATCTTCGTCGAGCTGCCACTGCCAGGTCAGACCGGGAGATGGACGCCACCAGTCGGCGGCGGGAGGCGGGGAGGATGGGAGGGGAGCAGGGGTCATGGTTTCGGATTGCGGAGCGCAGGAGGCGAGGAGCAGGATCAGGGTCCAGAAAACGAACCGGGATTTCATCTCAAACCTTGTGAATTTTGAACTGCGGCAGGTAATCCTTATGCCGGGCAAAAAGTTCATTGGTCATCTGGCGGATCTCGACCAGCGATAGCACCGAGGCGGTCAACGGATCATGGCAGATGGCGCGGTAGATCATTGTCGGGTCACCGGCAAGGGAGGCCTGGATGGCCATCTCTTCGATGCCGCTGGAGAGCTGGGTCAACAGGGCGCACTCAGGCGGGAGCGCACCGACCGGAATGGGATGGAAGCCAGCCTTATCCACGTATACGGG
>JBFYSM010000235.1:0-9753 GCA_041301605.1 Chloroflexota bacterium
GCATTGCGAGTGCTGAAGGGTGCAGGAGGTTGATCGTAGCCGCCGCCAAACACCCATCGAAACGCCTCCGGATTCGTTGTACAATATCCCATTCCACCTCCAGAGGCTTCCATGCACATCCTTCCCGTTCAGAACAAGAAAGACTTTGCCGCTTTCATTGATCTCCCCTACCGTCTCTACAAGGATGACCCGGTCTGGGTGCCGCCGCTGCGGAACGAACAACGCGGCCAGTTCGATCCCAAACGCAACCCGCTCCTCAACCATTGCGAGTGGCAATTGTTCCTACTGGAAGACGAAGGCAAATTCATCGGACGGATAGCCGCCTTCATCGACAACCTGGCGGTGGATTTCTGGAAGGAACGCATCGGGCTCTTCGGATATTTCGAGTGCGTTCCGGATCCCACTGCGGGGTCCGCTTTGCTCGAAGCGGCGCGTGGCTGGCTGCGGATCCGGACCTGCACGGCCATGCGCGGGCCGTGGAGTTTCGTCTCGCAGGAGTGGGGCAGCGTGGTGGAAGGGTACACGCCTTCGCCGGTCATCATGGGACCCTACAACCCGCCATATTACAACAATTACTACCTGAATTTCGGGTTGGAAAAAGTCAAAGACTTGTTGTGCTGGTACGTCTCCGCCGCAGAAGGCTACGATATCCCGGAACGCATCCTGAAACTGACGGATGCCGTCCAAAAGCGCTACAACGTCCGCATCCGGCCGCTGGATATGAAACGCTACGATGAGGAAGTCAAGATCATCATCGAACTTTCCAATAGCAGCATCATCGACAATTGGGGCTACAGCCCGGTGACCGATGCTGAAGTACAGGCCATGGCGCGCGATATGAAGCAGATCATCCAGCCCAGGGGCGTGCTCTTTGCCGAGGACCAGGACGGCCGCCCGATCGGCTTTGCCATTGTCCTGCCGGATATCAACACCCTGCTCAAGGGCCTGGATGGGCACATGTTCCCGTTCGGTTTCATCAAACTGCTGACCGGCATCCCGCGCCTGCGCAGGTACCGCATGTTCGCCCTGGGCGTCATCCCCGAATACCAGGGCAGGGCAGTGGACAGCCTGCTCTACCGCGCCCTGTACGAAGCGCTATATACCCCGGATATTTGGATGGAGATCAACTACGTGCTGGAAGACAACTGGCCGATGATCAATGCCATCAAGAAGTTGGGGGCGGTGCCGATGAGACGATATCGGGTTTATGAAATGAAGATTTAAGAACGCAATAAGGACACCAGATGACAAAAAATACACAATCAGAAAATAACGAAGAGAAATCTACAAGCCGCCTGGATCATCCGGCCTGGCGGATATTGAGCATCATCATGACCATCGGGGTGATTGTTGTTTTCCTATACAGCACCGCCCGGGACCAGTTGATCATCCCAATCAGCGCGATCGTATTCTTTTTGATGCTCTGTCTCTGGCCCGCCATCTGGAATGGGATCGTATTCCTTTTCAGCAAACGTCCGAAGAGCATTTGGGGCCGCTTCAGCATGAACCTGGTCATCGCCACCCTGCTGGCCGTGATATTCGAAGATTTGTGGGAAGTGCTCAAGATGTTAGAAAGGATTGTAAACAGGATAATCAACTGGTAAATGGCAGTTGCTGTGCAGGGTGGCCGATTTTGGCTCTCCAGGATTTGCCGTGATGGATGGAAAGATATGGGGGTATGGGCGGCCTCACCCACCCCCTCTTCCGGCGATTCCCAAAGAACACCGATTTTCGCATTGCCCAAAGCCGGAAAAAAGATTAAAATAGAGCTATGAATACCCAAACTGGCTCCGTTCTCGTAGTTGAGGATGTTCCTGATACGCTCAATCTGGTGGAGTTGACGCTCAAGTTCAAGGGGTATCGGGTCATCACGGCCACCAATGGGCAGGAAGCCCTCCAGGTCATCGAAAAGGAGCGTCCGGCGCTCATCATTACCGATATCCTGATGCCCCGCATGGATGGGTTCAGCCTGGTTCATCGGCTGCGCATAAACCCCGAAACGCGTGACATACCGGTGATCTTTCTCTCGGCCACCTATGTTGCCCCTGAAGATAAAGCCTTTGCCATCGCCATCGGCGTAACCAAATTCATCGAAAAGCCGATCCACATGGAAGAGTTGCTTCGCAACGTGGAGGAGACGCTCGCCGTTCGTGTCCGTGAGGTTCACCAACCGCTCGATGAGCGAAAATTCTACGAGGGCTATCGCAGGAGGTTGGAAACAAAACTGCAGCAGAAGGCGGCCCAGATCACCCGCATCGAAAGTATGATGGATACATTGCCGGAGAAGGAGAAGGAATCCTTCGAAGTTTCCCTTGGTAATGCCATTCGAGAACGGGATGAAATCCAGAACCTGATCGATCAAATCCGTATACAACTCGGGGGGAAAGAGAAAACAGATCAGCTGCCTTGATTTGTCTTCGGATAATCGAAGGGGAAATGAACATTGACTTCAGGAAAACCCCATGACAGGGATGGCGACCGGAATAAGCGCTGAAACATCTTTCATCGTATCTGAAAATGATACTGCTACTTCCTATGGCAGCGGATTGGTGGCAGTCTACGCCACCCCGGCGCTGGTGGGGCTGATGGAAAAGGCGGCCGTCAAAGCCCTGGAAGGCCACCTGCCCGCAGGCCAGACCACCGTCGGCGGGCGGATCGATGTGCGCCACCTGGCTGCCACGCCGGTCGGGATGCGCGTCCACGCCCGGGCGGAACTGGTCGAGATCCAGGGGCGCAGGCTCACCTTCCGGGTCGAGGCCTGGGACGAGGTCGAGCTGATCGGCGAGGCCGCTCACGAGCGTTTCATCGTCGATCAGGAAAAATTCGTTGCGCGTGCGAATGCCAAAGCCGCGGCTTTGTCCTGACCCTGTCGAACCCCAATGACAGCCTGAAGATCACGCAAAAGAGCGCACCCCGAAAGAGGATTTTTTATTTAAAATGGGAACCAACGGTTTCCATCCGACGTCTCAACTTTACTGGAGGTTCCCATGAGCATATCCCGCCGCGATTTCATAAAGCTGTTCGGCATCTCGATCGCCTCGCTGATGATGACCCGCTGCCGCATCGGTCCGCCAATTGCCACCTGCTACGCGCCGATGCCCCCCACCGACCTGCCTCCCACGCCGCCGGCCTCCGCCCGAGAGCGCCTGCGCTGGTGCTGGCAGCGCTTCGGTGAACTGGCGCAGGCCACCCGCGACCAGGCCAGCCAGGGCGAAGGCAGCGGGGAGGATACCCTCGGCCAGCAGATGGTCGCTGACCACCGGGCAGCCCTGGATGAACTGGTGGCTTCCGGGGAGATCACCCCAACGGTCGCCAACCTGGTGCAGGAAGCCTACGACGCTGCAGTCTATCACGTCTGGCGCTCGAACGCCCCCATCACCTGCTACGAACCTGTGATCGTCGATTATGCCCCCGCCAGTGCTGGTGTGCTCGTGCAGCAAGCCGAGATCCTGGCCGAAGTTGCCGGCCAGGGTGAGATCGACCCGAAAACGCTGGCAAATGCCCAGGCCGCCCTCGAACATGATCTGGCCTACTACGCCCTCAGCGATGCCGACCTGCAGGCACTCTATGACCAGGTGCTGGCGGAATACCAGTCCAACGGCCAACCGATCCCATCCTTCGACGCCCTGCAATTGGAAGTTTCCACCGATACGAGCGCGGCAGCCCAATTCATCATCAACCTGCTAACCGGCAAATGAAAGACACAAAACCGCGCCTGCAATCACTCATCTTCGAAGCCACCCAGCGCTGCAACCATGCCTGCCTGCACTGTTACAACGTCTGGCAGCCAGCAGGGGTATCCACCTACCCGAGGGGTGAACTGGATACATCCCGAACCCTCGACCTGCTCGCCAAGGCCCTGGATGAAACCTCCTGCCCGCACGTCACCTTCACAGGTGGTGAACCGCTCCTGCGCAAGGACCTGCCTGTGCTGCTCGAATTCCTGCAAAAACGCAACACCCGCACCACCATCATCAGCAACGGCCGCCTGCTGGATGAATCCCCTCTCATCGAATTGCTGGATAAAGGCGTCAGCCTTTTCGAACTGCCCCTGCTCAGCCACCAGCGTGAAGTACACGATGCGCTTTCGGGCGTACCGGGCGCATGGGATGCCGTCCTGGCTGCGATGGCCAATATCCGCCTGCAGCGCGGCCAATTCGTGGCTGCATTCGTCGCTACCCGGTTGAATATCGCCGACCTGTATGAGACCATCCGGCTGGCATTTGCATTCGGAGCCCGCGCCCTGATGTTCAACCGCTTCAATCCCGGCGGACGCGGCCGGGAGAATATGGAGATGCTTCTGCCCACCGCCGGGCAGGTGCGCCGGGCGCTGGCCATTGCGGATGCTGCCGCAGCGGAATTCGGCCTGCCGATCTCCTGCTCCATTCCCATCCAGCCCTGCCTGGTGGATACCCGCGCCTACCCCCACCTGGGTTTCGGATATTGCGCAGCAGGCAGTGAACGGGCTTACTACACGCTCGACCCACTCGGCAACCTGCGCCCCTGCAACCACAGTGACCTGATCTTGGGGAACCTGTTCGAGCGATCCTTCCCTGAGATCATCGCCCCGGCACACATGCAAGCCTTTATGGATGCCAGGCCTGCATTTTGTGATTCATGCCCGAAACGAGACGAATGCCAGGGGGGCTGCAAGGCCGCCGCGCAGGTTTGCTGCGGCTCGCTGAGAGCCGAAGATCCGTTCCTGCATCATAACAGGGGCGAATACCTGGCCATCCCAGGAATTTAATCCACCCGGCAGATCATCTTCTCCTGGGGGTCCGAAACAACCTCCTACTTATTTGAGCAGGGGAGCAAGGAATGCCTCGACCGATTCATACAGATCGCGTTTGTAGATGATGCCCATGTGCTGCGCACCTGGAACCAGGATCAGTTCCACATCAATCCCGAACTGTTCCAAGCGCGCCGCAAAACCCTGTGAATTCTTCGGAGGGACGCTACCATCCGCCTCTCCATGGATGAGCAGGAAGGGCTGCTCGCTGCCGTCCAGCCAGTTGACAGCCGAGGCCTCCTGCCAGCGCTCCGGCTTCTCGTCCGGGTACGAACCGAAGAAATCCCGGAAGTACTCTTTCAAGACCGTATTCCCTTGCACGGCCGCCGGATAATCGAACACGCCGGTGTAGATCACACTGCCCTTGATCGTGGTCAGGTCGGGCATTGGATGCTTGCAGGTTTTGAAGTAAATCGATGGATCATCCACGGTCGCCATCAGGGCTGCGTATGTCCCCCCCATTGAAAAACCGGCCACCACCACCCGCTGCGGGTCGATCCCGTAGGTGACTGCATTGACCTGAAGCCAGGCGAATGCGCAATAAGCATCCTGGATGCCCGCCGGATATTTGTAGCCCGGCATGTCGCGAAAATTGACTGCCGCCAGGGCATATCCCCGTTCGGACAGGTACTCCCCCATCGCATCGAACTCCCCTTTATCCCCATTCCCACCATGCAGGGCGAATACAACCGGGAATGGCCCCCCCCCAGTTTCCGGCAGGTAAATATCCAGCACCTGGGATGGCTGCCCGTTGGTCACGTACGGGATATTCCTGGTGCCTTGCGGCGTGGCCGTGGGAGTCTGCGTGGGCAGTGGAGTGGCAGTGGCGGTCGACGATGGCTCCGGCATGGGCGTTTCGCTTGCTTCCACCGGCACTGGCTGCTCCGCCTCCGGCGTCCCTGGCGAGCAGGCAGTGATCAACAATATCAAGATCAGCAGTGTGGAAAATGCAAGCAAGGTTGGATCGGATTTCATGAAAATATCCTCCTGTCGTTGGTTTGTGACAGGAACAGCATACAGTTCCTGTGCATCATAAACAACCCCCTGGAGAGGGGTTTTCGGAATGAATCCGATTACAATCCAGCCATGAGATCTCGGATGCTCGCCCTGACCAGCCTAGAAATCCACACCCCAGAAGAAATCCTCCCGGATGGCACCCTGCTCATCGAGGGGGAGAAGATCGTTGCTTGTGGACCCTCGACCAGTATGCAGATCCCGGAGCATACCCAATGCCTGGAAATGGCGGGCTTGCACGCCTTCCCCGGCTTCATCGACCTGCACACCCACGGCCTGCAGGGCCATGATGCCTTCGGCCCCGGCCTGGCCGAGGTTATCCGCCTGTTGCCGCGTTACGGCGTGACCTCCTTCCTGGCAACCACCGTCACCCTGCCCCTGCCGGAGATCAAACACAGATTGAAAGCGATGGCGCAAGTGCTGGCAGATCCACCTCCCGGCGCGCACTGCCTGGGCATCCACCTGGAGGGGCCGCACCTCTCCCCAACCCGGAACGGCATGGCCAACCCTGCCTGGGCAGTCCCCCTGACGAAGGCCGGATTCGATGAACTCCAGGAGGCTGCTGGCGGCCACATCAGGATGGTCACCTTTGCGCCGGAGCAAGGCCCGGCGATGCAACTCATCCCATATCTCTTGGAACAGGGAGTTATCCCATCCATCGGCCATTCGGATGCCAGCTACGAACAAGTTGCCGAAGCCAGGGATCTGGGCCTGCGGCATGCCACCCACACTTTCAACGCCATGAACCCCTTCCACCACCGGGCGCCGGGCGTGATCGGCGCGGTGATGGCCTTCCCGGAGATTACCGCTGAACTGATTGCCGATGGCCACCACGTGCATGCAGGCGCGATGCGCGCCCTTCTCAACGCCAAGGGAGCACATGGGGTTTGCATCGTATCCGATTCAGCTCCCTTCGCCGGCCTGCCCGATGGAGAATATTTGTGGGAAGGTTATTCCATCATCGTTGAAGGTGATACCTGCCGCACACCGGAGGGCCACCTGGCCGGGTCGCATGCCCTGCTGGATGCCGGCTTCCGCAACCTGGTCGAAAAAGTGGGATTGACCCCCGCTGAAGCCGCGACCTGCGCCAGCACCGTCCCGGCACGGGAGATGGGGCTGGAAAACAGGAAAGGCAGGTTACAATCCGGTTATGATGCGGATCTAATGATCTGCGATCACCTTTACAATGCCCAGATGACCATAGGACAGGGAAGAATCTTGTGGTCTGCAGGACAGGTGTTATAATCCCCCCGCTAATTTTTAAACCATCAAGGAAATCACAATATGCCGCGTTCCTCATCCATTCTGGCTTTCCTGGCCATCCTGATGATTACTGCCTGTTCACCAACCCTGGCCGCGACCGAGTTGCCTGTCCCGGCCTCCGATACGCCCCCGCCGCTCCCATCCGAAACATCCACGCCGGAGCCCTCCGCCACGCCTATCCCCACGAATACACTCATCCCAACTTCCACCTCGACAGCCACGCCGACACCCGATTACTCCCAGGTCAAACTGGAACGCACCTTCGCTGTCTACGAGCAATATTCCCAGGTTTTCCTGAATATGGGCACACTCGAAGGGGAATACTATGCGATCGGGCGTCACAGCAAATTGGAGAACATCCAGTTCCGTTGTGCCTACAACCCAAAGATGCAGACCGAGTTGATTTGCGATGGGGCCAGCATCCCGTTTGGGTATAAAATCTATTTCACCCTCTACAAGACAGGGACCGATGAGCCAGTCTACGATAACACCCTGACCTTTACCGGCCCCATCCCATCCCCCACTGGCGTGGTTTGCGAAGTCGAACCCCTCACAGAAGCCTACGCCGGGGATGTGGGCTGCTTCGCGATCACCTGCTACCAGGATGGCATCTGGTACGGCGGGAGCGAGAACACCTGCAAAAAACCCTGGCCTTTCGAGTGGAAATACACTTATCCATAAAGAGTATCATCTCAATAAATTTTGGGGGGGCAGGGGGGTGTGGGCGGCAAAGCCGCCCATACACCCCTCATCTTTCCACACTTATAAAAAGTTACCATAAAGAAAATCATGGAAAACCAAAAGCGGAGTGGCGATTAAAACCTGCCATCTCCGCTTTTTTTGATGGGGACTGAGTCTTCTCTTTGGATAGCTTCTACTCAACCCGCCAGCGGGCATAGACTGCCTGCGAAAGCAGCCGGCCGGCACTTTTCTCCCTTGTCACCAGTTCCCCGGCTTCCAGCTTGCCCCCGCACCCTTTCAACATTTCATCCAAGGCCTGCCCCACATGGAGCGCCGATACCTTGACGGCGTAAACGGTCAACACCACGAACAAGGGCCGGCTGCTCAGCACCGCCCGGCAGGCATCCAAAAGAACTGGCAGCGACTTGTAGATTTCCCACACCTCGCCCTTCGGTCCGCGCCCGAACTTGGGCGGATCCAGGATGATGCCGTCATATTTCACCCCCCGCCGCCCTTCGCGTTGGATGAACTTGAGGGCATCATCCACGATCCAACGGATGGGTTTGTCTTCCAATTCAGAAAGCGCCTGGTTCTCCCTGGCCCAGGTGACGGATTTCTTGGAAGCATCCACGTGCGTAACCCGGGCCCCAAAAGCGGCCACTGCCAGCGTCGCCAGGCCTGTATAGCCAAAAAGATTGAGAACATTCACGTTTTGATCTTTTGCTTTTTGTTTTATCGTATCCCCCATCCAATCCCAGTTTGCGGCGCACTCTGGGAAAACACCCAGGTGGCGTCCGGGAGTCGTCTGCGCCCAGAAGCGTAAACCCCTCACCCCTGACCCCTCTCCCCGCCCCCTTCGGGGGTGCTTCGCGAGGAGAGGGGAAGAGGTAAGGGGATAATTCATCTCCCACTTCTCTGCAACCTTTTTTGGGAACTCCCAGTGCCCGCCGCTTTCCTCGCCGGTCGGTTTGAAGACGGCATGCGCCGTCTGCCATTTCTCTTGCGGCAGCGCCTTCGACCATAACGCCTGCACTTCCGGGCGGATGAAGGTATACGGCCCAAAACGTTCCAATTTTTGTCCATCCCCGCTGTCCAGCAATTCATAATCGAGCCATTTTTGCGAATAAAGGGGAATGATAGCAGAAATCATCGCTGACCTTACAATTTAATCAATATCATGAATATGGTCAAAAGTACTACTTGCAATTCCCACCATTTTTGTGCTAAAATGTAATTGCAAGTGGGACGAAGTGGCATAAAGTGGCATAAGTTGGGACGCCGGTAACCCGGCGTCTGGTAGTTAAAAGGAAAATTAGAACAAATGTTTTTAGGGCAATATCGACACTCCTTTGATGCGAAGAACCGGCTCACCGTCCCGGCCCGTTTCCGTGAACTGCTGGAAGGCGGCGCCTTCATCACACAGGGCTTCGACAAAGCCTTGATGGTGCTGACCATACCTGCCTTCGAGCAACTCTATGCCCGCATCAACAGCATGAACATTGCCGACCCGACAGCCCGTCACCTGCGCCGCATGATCCTTGGCAATGCCAGCCAGCTTGAAATCGACAAATCCGGGCGCATCCTCATCCCGCAATACCTGCGGGCGCTGGCGCTACTGGAAGGCGAAGCCGTATTGGTCGGGCAGGGCGATTATTTCGAAATCTGGTCGCCCGGCAACTGGCAACAGGAAGAAGAAACCATCCAGGATTCCGAGGCCAGCGACCAGCGCTACGCTACTTTGAACTTGACCACGCGCTGATATGCCAACAGCGCATGAACCCGTACTTTACCATGAAATTATACACGCTTTGCGCCCGAAAAGCGGAGGCCTTTACTTAGATGGAACGGTGGGTGCGGGCGGACATGCCCGCGGCATCCTGGAGGCCTGCGCACCAGGCGGACGCCTGATCGGTCTCGATGTAGATCCCCAGGCGCTGGCGCTCGCCCGTGAGAACTTGGCTCCTTACGGCGAACGCATCCGGCTGATCCAGGCCTCCTATGTTCTC
>JBFYSM010000273.1:0-4458 GCA_041301605.1 Chloroflexota bacterium
TTGTGGAAAGTGGGCTGGGACGGGGATGAAATTGCCGGTGTGGTGCACAACTTCATCGACGAAAAGGAAAACAGGGAATACAACCGCAAGCGCGGCTACACCGAAGGCATCTGCGTCCGCACGCCCTGGCGCAAGATGGGACTGGCCCGTTCGCTGCTCGTCCAGAGCATGCAGATGTTCAAAGAGATGGGCATGACCGAGACCGCCCTGAGCACAGACTCGCAGAACATCTCCGGCTCCGTCCGCCTGTATGAAGGCGTTGGCTACCGCAAATACAAACAACAGACCATCTACCGCAAGCCGATGGGATAGGGTAAGGATTGCCGTGGTCGAGATCACATTACCGCCAGGTTTTGTCATGCGCCCCGCCCGCTGGGATGACCTGGAAGCCGTTGCCGAACTGACCCGCGTGGTATGCACCGAGGAAGGCGATCCCTTCATGGCCGACAGCGCCGAAGACCTGCGCCAGGATTGGAGCCGGCCGGATCGGGATATCGAACGGGATGCGTGGGTGGTAATTGCCCCCAATGGCCAGCTGGTTGGTTGTGAAGATGGCATGAACCGCTATGAGCATGCCATCCTGGTGGCGGGAGGGTATGTTCATCCGGATTATCGCGATAAGGGGATCGGTACAGCCCTCATCCGCCGGCTGGAAGCCTGGGTGCGTGAACATATGGCACAGGCTGCACCGGATGTTCAGGTAGTTATCGACATGGGGGGGATCAATGGCTCTCATAAAGAATCACATGCGCTGCTGGAAGGGGAAGGGTACAAACCCGCCCGCTATTTCTGGCGCATGGAAATCGGCTTGGATGGGCCAATCCCAATTCCCCAGTGGCCGGATGGAATTGCCCTGCGTCCGTTCGATCCCGGAATGCAATTGCATGCGGTCTACGAAGCCGACGAGGAAGCCTTCCAGGATCATTGGGGGAACCTGCCAACCCCGTTCGAGTTCTGGAAGCACCGGCGTACGGTGGAACACCCATTCAACCCGGCTTTGTGGCACATCGCCTGGGATGGGGATGAGATCGCCGGGTTTTCCCAATGCTACCCGCGCCAGTGCATTGGCTGGATTGGCAACCTGGGCGTGCGGCGTCCCTGGCGCAAGCGCGGCCTGGGTTTGGCATTGCTGCTGCAATCTTTTGCAGCCTTCCAAGCGCGCGGCATCCACAGGGTGGGCCTGGGCGTGGATGCCGATCATCCCACCGGGGCAACCCGCCTGTACGAGAAGGCTGGCATGGAGGTCGTCCAATCCTACATCACCTACCGGAAAATCCTGCGCCCCGGCCGGGAAATCAGTGTACAATCACAAGAAGAATGATAACCTTCAGCAAATGAAACCATATTCCAAATTACTGTCGTTGCGAGGAGGGTCGAGTAGGCGGTGCACTTCCGCCATACACTTGCACCGCACTGCGTTTGGTGCAGTGCAGGTGTCGAGACCCGACGAAGCAATCTCATAAATTATGAGGAGACTGCTTCGCTCTGCTCGCAGTGACATCGTTGAAAGGAGAAACCCATGCTACAACTCCGTTGCACCTATTGCCAGACGCCATTTTCCCTGCGCCGCGAGGAAGCGCTGATCGCCTTGCAGGAAATGGCATCCGGTGAATTGACGCACTTCGATGCCCATTGCCCGAAATGCCGCCGCGCCAACCAGATCCCGCGTAACCGGCTAGAGCGTTCCTATCCCGGCTGGCAGCAGGCGCTGAAGGAACTGGAGAAAGAGGCTGCCAAGGCAGAGAAAGAACAGGTGACCGCCGCCAAACCGGAACCTGCGGCTGCAATGAAGAAAGGATCGGTCAAGGAAACCAAGGCTGCTTCTTCAAGCAAGGCAACGGGCGCTGCATCGGCCAAGAAATCCGGGAGTGTCAAGAAGGAAGAAAAAACGGTCAAAGCCACCGCGCCGAAGACCAAGGAGCCTGCTGCAAAAACATCAGGCAACAAGGCTACCGGCAAAGTCAAGGCCAAGAAAGAATGAATATCCGCGCCGTCTATTTCGACTTCGGTGGCGTGCTCGTCCGCACCGAAGATAAAGCGCCGCGCACCCGGCTGGCTGAAAGGCTGGGGATGAGCTACAAGGAGGTCGAAGGGGTGGTCTTTGCCAGCGAAAGCTCCAGGCTGGCCTCCACCGGGGCCATCCCCGAAGAAGCACACTGGCAGGCCTGCGCCGAAGCCCTGGGCGTCAGCCGCCAGGAGATGGATGCGATCGGCCAGGAGTTCTTCGCCGGGGATGTGATCGATACCGGCCTGCTGGATACCATCCGCAGCCTGCGCCCGCAATACAAAATCGGGCTCATCAGCAACGCCTGGTCCGGCCTGCGGGTGTATATCTCCCGGAACGGCTTTGCAGATATCTTCGACCACATGGTCATCTCAGCCGAAGTGGGCATGATGAAACCTGATCCGCAGATTTACTACCATGCGTTGGAGCAGTTCGGCGTGATCCCGCAGGAAGCGGTCTTCCTGGACGATTTCGAGGAAAACATCACCGGAGCGCAGGCCATCGGCATGAACGCCATCCACTTCACGGACCCCCGGCAGGCTATTCAACAACTCAAATCCATGCTCGATTCTCGGGTTTGATCTCCCTGTGACAGGGGGCGACACCTGGCAATAAGGAACATCATGATAACCAAACACAACACACTCATCCGCGACCTGGGCGATGGCCTCCTCCTGCGCCGTTCGAGCCGCAAGGATGCCGGCGCCCTGGCCGCGTTCAATGCCATGATCCACAGCGAGGATGGACCCGACCAACCGGATGAGCGCGTCGCGGCCTGGACGCGTGACCTGCTATCCGGCCATCATCCCACCCACCACCCAGACGATTTCACCATCGTCGAGGAAACCAAAACGGGCAGGATCGTCTCAGCCATGAACCTGATCTCGCAGACCTGGTCCTATGAAGGCATCCCCTTCGGCGTGGGGCGGCCGGAACTGGTCGGCACGCTGCCCGAATATCGCAACCGCGGTCTGATCCGGGCCCAGTTCGAGGAAGTCCACAAATGGAGCGCCGAGCGCGGGGAATTGGTCCAGGGCATCACCGGCATCCCGTATTTCTACCGCCTGTTCGGCTACGAAATGGGGTTGGAACTGGGCGGCGGGCGGATTGGCTTCGAGCCGCAGTTGCCGAAATTGCCCAAAGGCAAGAAAGAGCCGGTGACATTCCGCAAGGCAGTGGAGTCCGATATCCCCTTCCTGATGGAAGTTTCCGTCCATGCAGCCAGGCGTTATCTGGTCACCTGCCCCTACGATGAAACGATGTGGCGCTATGTTCTCTCCGGCCAGAAGGCGAAAAACGTCAACCGGCACGAATCCCGCATCATCGAGCGCGCCGGGACGAAGGAACCGCTGGGCTACCTGATGCATCCCTGGTATCACTGGAATACCGGCCTGATTGCCAACGCATATGAACTCAAGCCGGGCGTTTCCTGGCTGGAGGTGACTCCTGCCGTGGCGCGCTACCTTTGGAAAACCGGCGGCAGGCTGCTGGCAAAGGACGGGAAACCCCGGACAGCCTATGGCTTCTGGTTGGGATTGGAGCACCCGGCCTATGAGGTGCTGCGCGAAGCCCTGCCGCGCGTCCGCCAACCGTATTCCTGGTACATCCGCGTGCCAGATTTACCAGCCTTCCTGATGCACATCAAGCCGGTGCTGGAACGGCGGCTGGCAGAGTCGATCGCAGTTGGTTACAGCGGCAAGTTGGAGATCAGCCTGTACCGCGGCGGTGTGCGCCTGGCCTGGGAAAAGGGCACCCTGATCGGGATCGAGACCTGGCAACCCAAGCCGTTTGAAGAGGGCCAGGCAGCCTTCCCCAACCTGTCCTTCCTGCGCCTGGTGTTCGGCCACGCCACAATCGATGAACTGAAAAGCATGTTCGCGGATTGCTGGTATCGGAACGATGAAATCCGCCTGCTGCTGAACATCCTGTTCCCCAATAAGCCTTCGAGTTTCTTCGGAGTTGCATAGTGAAAAAGCCCGATCCTTATCCCGTCTATCTCTTCCTGAGTTTTTCTTCTGCGCTCCTGTTCAGCCTGGCGTTCACCGTCGGTTCGCTCTACGAGGTGACGATCGCCGCGTTAACACCCCTGCAACTGGTGCTGGTCGGCACCACATTGGAAGCCTCGGCAGTTGTTTTCGAGATCCCCACCGGCATCGTCGCAGATGTGTACTCGCGCCGGGCATCGCTCATCATCGGGCATGCCTTGATCGGGCTGGGATTCCTGATCTGGGGCATGTTCCCCGCCTTCCTGCCCATCCTGCTCGCCCAGGTGGTCTGGGGATTGGGCTATACCTTTACCAGTGGTGCCACCCAGGCCTGGATCACGGATGAGATCGGCGAGCAGCGCGCCAACAAGGCCTTCCTGGCCGGCAATCGGGTGGGGTTGATCGGGGCGCTGGCAGGCATGCTGCTGGCGGTCCTCATCGGCAGCTTTACATCTGCTGCCCTGCCGA
>JBFYSM010000055.1:0-3800 GCA_041301605.1 Chloroflexota bacterium
ACGCTCGTAAACCCCTTCACCGGCGAGCAATTCCTGCAACTGGTCTTCGCGCTCGATGCCGCGGTCTTCGCAAATGCGCAGGAAGACGATCCGGTCGATGGTCATCTGGACGGCGTAGTTCAGCTCGCGCACGTTCAGGTCCGGGTTGCGCAGGGCGATATTGCGCGCCAGCAGGTCGCGCCAGTGCTCGATCTCTTCCAGGAAGGCGTCATCCACTTCGGTGGTGCCCCTCTTGCCCTTGAGCCCTTCGGCGTACTGGTCAAACGAACCTTTCAGCACGGCTTCACGCGAGAAGATTGCCGCGATCTCGTCCCATTTGGCCAGGTAATCTTTGTAGTTCAGGAGCATGACCCGCCCGGTGGCGGCGCTGTCACTTTTATCCGGTTTGCTGCGGCTTTCGTAAACGGCGAATTCCTCGAAGTCGGTCAGGATGCCGAGCGGCAGCTTGGCGGACCAGGCATAGCGCCGCAACTGGAAAGCGGGGGATATATCATATTGGATGTTGACGGCCGGCTTCTTGGCTTCGACAAAGAACTTGCGCATGCCCCCGATGCGGAAGGCGTAGTCCGGGGCTTTGGTGGCTCCTTCCACTTCCAGCGAATCCTCGTGGATGACATCCTTGTAGGCTTCGGCATAGCCCTGCCTGTTGAAAACATCCCACCCCAGGGCCTCCAGGAACGGGTCCAGGAACTCGCGGCGCAATTGGGCTTCGTTATACCTGCCCGAGCGGTAAGAATCGCGGTGCTGCTCGAAGCGTTCGACCAGTTGATGGATACGATCCGGTGCGGTCATGGGCATGTCCCTGGGGTGATGGAGGAGGAATTATCTTGTGACAGTATAGCATTTGAGGGGGAAAGGGGCAATGAGGGAGGAGAGTTGACGATGGAGGCAGCCCTCAACAGGAGATCACAAAAATTCTTTCTTGAATTTGCATTTTGTCCTGGAAGGCGCGATAATAAATTTGTCATTGCCTTCATGGCTGGATCATCCAAGCTTGCACCGGTTATTCCTGGTGCGTTCCGAAAGGAGTTCCCCATGTACACACGTCGATCTCGGATCTTGATACCCACCCTGTTGGCGCTGCTGACGCTGACCTGCCAAACCATCACCGCACCCACCCAAAGCAACGCTCCCGACACTGGCCAGGGAGACGAAAACAACTCTGGCGATCAATCTTCCCAGGTTTCCACACCCACCCTCGCAAGCGGACAAGGTTACACAATCCCCACGCCCGCCGAGCCCGGAACAGGAGGGGGAGTCCAGCCGCCTGGGGGCACAGCCGTCGCAACCCAGAACACGCACTTTCCCACACCCCCACCGACTGCCCGGATAGCCTTCGTTGCCACTGGTTACTCGATACCTGGAGGCGGCTTCGAAATCTTCGTCATGAACCCGGATGGGACCGGCATCACCAATATCAGCAACAGCGTGGGGGATGACAGGGATCCGGCCTGGTCGCGGGATGGCAGGCGGATTGCTTTTTCTTCCGAGCGGGATGGCAACAATGAAATCTATATTATGAACGCCGACGGCTCCAACCCGATCCGCCTGACGAACAGCCCGGAGAACGATTTCGACCCGGCCTGGTCGCCCGACGGGAAGAAAATCGCCTTTTCGACAGTATACGAAGACAACTCCGATGATCTTAATGTCATCAACATAGATGGCAGCGGGTTGACCCGCCTGACCAATACGCCGAAGATCAACGAAAGATACCCGGACTGGTCCCCGGATGGAAAGTCGCTCATCTTCTCCAAGTTCGGCGGGGGCAATGCAGGTATCTACATGATGAATGCCGATGGCGCCAATGTGCACCTGCTCCTTGGGGGACCACTCCATAATCCCGAGTGGTCTCCGGACGGGAAATATATCGTTTTTGACGGTGAGCCGTCTGATTGTAAAGTCGAAATATACACCATGAAAGCAGACGGAACCGGGGTGGTGATGATCACCGAACATCCAGAAGGTTGTGGAGGAGCTAACGAACATCCCTCCTGGTCACCGAACGGAAAACAGATTGTTTATTGGTCAGACCGCGAGCATGATCCTGCACTCAATAACAATGAAGAAAATATCTACATAATCAATATTGATGGCAGTAGTGAAACTCCCCTGACTCATGGCGTGACAAATATTAATTACGGCGGCTTTGATCCCGACTGGTCCCGCGTACCCTGATGAAGGCGTTTTGTTCAGCCGGGGTAAGCATTGTTGACGATATATCCGATTGGCACCAAACATTCCTGGTGCGTTCCGAAAGGAGTTCCCCATGATCACACGCCGTTCTCGTATCTGGATTCCCACCCTGTTGGCGCTGCTGACGCTGACTTGCCAAACCATCACCGCACCCACCCAAAGCAACGCTCCCGACACCGGCCAGGGAGACGAAAACAACTCTGGCGATCAATCCTCCCAGATTCCCACACCCACCCTCGCAAGCGGACAGGGTGTCACAATCCCCACGCCCGCCGAGCCCGGAACAGGAGGAGGAGTTCAGCCGCCTGGGGGCACAGCCGTCGCAACCCAGAACACGCAATTTCCCACACCCCCACCGACTGCCCGGATAGCCTTCTACGCCACCGGTTTCACAATGCCCGGAGGCGGCCTTGAAATCTTCGTCATGAACCCGGATGGGACGGGCCTCACTCCCGTCAGCAACAGCGCAGGCGATGATATCGATCCGGCCTGGTCGCCGGATGGCAGGCAGATTGCTTTTGCTTCCGATCGGGATGGCAACTATGAAATCTACATCATGAACGCCGACGGCTCCAACCCGATCCGCCTGACAAACAGCCCGGAGCGGGATTTGGATCCAACCTGGTCGCCGGATGGGAAGAAAATCGCCTTTTCTACAATCTTCGAAGGCGCTGGCGATCTACAGGTGGTCAATGTAGATGGCAGCGGGCTGACCCGCCTGACCAATACCGCGATGATCACAGAAAGTTACCCGGATTGGTCCCCGGATGGGCAGTCGATCCTGTTTTCCAAGTATGGCCAGGGCTTTGCAGGGATTTACGCCATGAATACGGATGGTTCCAACATCCGGTTGATTCTTGCAGGGGGGGTACACAATGATGCAAAGTGGTCTCCGGATGGAAAGTATATTGCTTATTGGGGGCAAGCCACCCCGTGTACCACGGAAGTATTTATCATGCGTGCTGACGGCTCAAACTCCAGGCAGGTGACAATCCACCCCGATTGCGGGGGTAACCAACATCCCTCCTGGTCACCGGACGGAAAACAGATTGTTTATATGTCTTCAGATCGCGAGCTTGATCCGGAACCCAATCAACATGAAGAAAATATCTACGTTATCAACATTGATGGTAGCGGTGAGACTCCCCTGACCCATGGCGTAACTACCATGAACTACGGCGGTTTGTACCCCGACTGGTCACCTGTACCCTGATGCCAGCGGGTTCCATATGCAGTGATTTGAGTCAAGGCCCAGCAGATGGTGGGTGGATTTTCGCGCCCTTCGGGTATCCTCAAAAAGAAAAGGTAGAAATATATGGAGAGAGCGGAAGGAAAAAAGAAGAGGAACTGATCATCAGCAATGCCTTTTCCGCACAGGGATGAAGCCAACAGCAGGCGGAAAGTGGAAAACCCGGATTGCAGGGAACTGGCAGGTGGACAAATCCCCGAGGATGGATGTGTTGAGGCAGTTCATCAAGGATGCAAAGAATAGCGGTTCTCTGGGAATCGCCGGAAGAGGAAGGAAATTGGGGGTATGGGGCGGGCGAAGCCCGCCCCATACCCCCATATCTTTCCATCCATCACGGCAACTCCCAGAGAGCCAG
>JBFYSM010000433.1:0-6595 GCA_041301605.1 Chloroflexota bacterium
TGAGGTAAGCCTCGGCATTGACCTGCGCCTGGTCGAGGATGCCGTCTTCGATGGCTGCCTTGTAGATTTCCTGTTCGGCCACCTGGCGGGCGGTTGTCTCCAGGTTTGGGTCGCCATGGGTCAGCAGGCCGGTTTCGCGGTCATACACATAGGATCTCTCGTTATTCAGGGTGGCAACGAATATCTCGGCTGGAGGCAGGCGCACGTACAGCACATCATTTTCCACCCACAGGGCATCAGACCCAAGTTTCTCCAAATCCACACCGGCAATGACCGTGCCATGTGCCACGAATAACAGCCTGTCGCCAAAGAGCGGACCGAGCACGCCCTGGTTGATCTCGGCGGTGATGATCTTCTCCACGCTGTACTGGATCGTTTCCAGCCGCGCCAGCGAGCGGACTTCGTGGATGATCGTCACCGGATCGGGCAGGATGGTGGGGGTGGGATTGAGGAATTCGTGAACCTGGGTCTGCAGGGCATTGTTGGCCTGCTGCAACGGCGAGATTGCATTGGTGAGGCTCTTGCTGATCGAGGTGACGATGAGCCAGATTGCAGCAATGAGGATCACAATCAGGATGATGCGGAAAATGGTTTTATTCGTATTCATGAACTGTATTATAGTCGAAGGTTGGATATCCGAATGGGGGGAATCTTAAAATCTTTGTAAGGTCTTGCCTAAAGCCAGCATTCGCATTATCATGTATGGATGAAAGGGGCATACAGACCCCCAAAAAACTTTTGAGAGGAGAAGAAAGTTATGAAGAAGTTCTATACCTTCCTGGCCTTGTTGGTGATCGCATCCATGCTGCTCGCCGGATGCCAGCCAACCGAGACCCCCGAACCGACCCCCGAAATGACTGAGGAGCCTCAGCCGACCGAGGAGCCGACCCCGGAACCGACCGAACCGCCACCCCCGGCAATTGGCACCGCGGACAACCCCCTCATCCTGGCCTTGGCGCCCTCCGCCAACACCCAGGAACTGATTGCCGGTGGTGAGGCCATTGCCGCCAAGTTGACCGAGATGACCGGCTACACCGTCCAGGTTACAGTTCCAACGAACTATGCTGCCCTGGTTGAAGCCATGGGATCGGGTAACGCACATGTTGGCTTCCTGCCGACCGTGCCCTACATCGTAGCCTACTATAAGGGTTATGCGACGATTGGCCTGGTAACCCTGCGCAATGGCGCCGACCACTATGCCTTTGAAGTCATCACCAACCAGGCTCTGGTTGACAAGGGTGTCTTCACGGTTTATTATGACCCGGCTGCTGGTGCCAATACGGCTGATGCCGCGACTGCCCTGGCGCAGTTCGCTGGCAAGCGTCCTTGCTATACTGATCCACTTTCGTCCTCGGGTTACCTGGTGCCGGCCGGCTTCCTGGCTGCCAACGAGATCAAGACTTTGGCTGGCGCCTGGGTGCAAGGACATCCGACGGTTGTCAAATCCATCTACCTGAGCCCTGGCAATAATGAGAAGAACACGGGCGAAATCTGCGACTTCGGCACCGTTTACGTGGATGCCCGCACTGCAGTCACCACAGATTTCCCGGATGTCAACGACAAGGTTGTCATTCTATGGGTCTCTGATCCCATCATCCCGAACGACACCATTGCAGTTGCTACGGGCGTACCGGATGATATCAAGCAGGCAGTTGTTACCGCTTTCGAAGAGATCGCTGCAACCGAAGACGGCCTGACCCTGCTCAAGAACGGTGGTTACAGCATCGGCGGTCTGAAGATCGTGGATGACTCCTTCTTTGATGACTACCGCGTCTTCCTGGAATCGATCGGTTTCGATATCAATTCCTACAAGTAAACATCGTACTGGCTGAGGGAGGGCTTCTGCCCTCCCTCTTTTTTTGCTCAATGCGGGTGAAATATGCTGTGTATCCAAAACCTCACCAAAGTTTATCCGAGTGGCACGCAAGCTTTGAAAGATGTCAGTTTTGAAGTCGAGGATGGGGAATTCCTGGTGGTGATTGGCCTTTCGGGGTCAGGTAAATCCACCCTGCTGCGTTGTATCAACCGGTTGATCGAGCCAACGGAAGGCAAGATCATCTGGGATGATGTGGATATCACTGCGGCACCGCCTGCAGAATTGCGCCACATCCGCAGCCGCATTGGGATGGTTTTCCAGCAGTTCAACCTGGTCAAGCGTTCCAGTGTGATGACGAATGTTCTTTCCGGGCGGTTGGGGTATTCAAATTCCTGGTTATCCCTGTTAGGGATTTGGCCGGCAGTTGAAAAACAACGGGCAGTCAGAGCCTTGGAGCGGGTTGGGATCGCGGATAAAGCTTCCAGCCGCGCCGATGCCTTATCAGGCGGTCAGCAGCAGCGGGTCGGGATCGCCCGCGCTTTGATGCAGGAACCGAGAATTATCCTTGCAGATGAACCTGTTGCCAGCTTGGATCCGGTCCTGTCCCATTCCATCCTGCAATATTTGGAACAGTTGAACAAGGAAGGCATGACCGTCATCTGCAGCTTGCACTTCCTCGACCTGGTTCATCGTTACGCAACGCGTGTGATCGCTCTCAAGGATGGTCTTAAGGTATTCGAGGGGCTGCCAGCCGAGATCGACCGCGCCAAGTTCAAGGAGATCTACGGCGAGGAGGCACAGGAGGTGCGTGCCACGGCCGTCGAGGCGCAGGCATGAAAGAAACCCAATCCAAACAGCGCTCCCCAGTCCTGGCTGGAGTTCTTTCCACATTGTTGCCGGGTCTTGGGCAGATTTATTCGCGCCAATGGTACCGCGGCGTGGCAATCCTGCTCTCGACGCTGCTCCTGACAGGTATCGTTGTCTGGTATCGGAACCCAACCTGGTATTTTGCACCGGTGGGAATCTGGTTGTGGAACATATGGGATGCCGTTCGCCTGACCGGGGGTAAACCTGCTACTGTTCTCATCCCGATCCTGTTTGGAATGGCGGCTGCCTATGGCATTGGCTGGCAATTGGTTGAGATCGATTTTAGTTCAGCCAGTTCTGAGCGTGCCTTGGCGGTCCTCCGGCCCATGCTCCGACCGGATATGTTCGAAGAGCGGCGTGAATTGAACCAGATGTGGACCTATGTATCCGTCCCCTGCTCTGCCACGGAAACCCCGGAGCCTGCCCGGCGCGAAGAGGGGGATAAAATGGCATTTGCCACGCCAGACTGTGCCGGAGTAAGCGAGACATTGATCATCTCGGTTTCCGGGATGTGGCCTGATACGGATACGGTTGTCTGGTGGGAAACGGCCATCGGGGATGACAAACCCCTGGGCGGGAATGAGAATGCCCCGCTGGTGGTTCGAACGGATGAAAACGGGGCATTGACAACGGTGATCAAGGTACCGAGCACCGTGTTGATCGCCCAGCCTGATCCCACGCTTATGCTCAAGCACCGGGTTTATTTCGACCAGTACCGTCCATTGGGAGGGATCCAGGTTTCAACCAACGGCGGCTATGTTATCCAGGGCATGATCGAATCGGTGACGATGGCGCTCATGGCGACCACGTTGTCCATCCTGGTGGCCATTCCCATCAGCTTCCTGGCGGCGCGCAACTTGATGGGCGGCAACCCGGTAACCTTTGTTATCTATGTGATCGTACGGACCATCCTGAATTTTATCCGATCGATAGAAGCATTGATCCTTGCCATTGTATTCGTTATTATTGTGGGGTTGGGGCCTTTTGCCGGGGTGATGGCCCTGGCTGTCCACTCGGTGGCAGCCCTGGCAAAGTTATATTCCGAGGTCATCGAGGGTATCGATCCAGGTCCCATTGAAGCCATCCGCGCCACCGGTGCGACCTGGCTGCAGGTGGTGCGCTATGGAGTCGTTCCGCAGATCGTTCCACCCTTTACAGCATTCACGATCTATCGCTGGGACATCAACGTGCGTTCCTCGATTGTCATTGGCATGGTCGGCGGAGGCGGGATCGGGTTTTACCTGATCCAGTGGATCCAGATCAATCAAATGGGGGCGGTGGGGGCGGCCTTCATAGCCATTGCGGTGGTGGTCATCACACTCGATTACCTGAGTGCCAAAGTGCGGGAAAGGTTGATCTGAGATGAAAAACCTTCCCCAACTCAAACGGCTGGTTGTCAGTGCATTGATCATTGCTGCTTTGGTTTACCTGTACTCGGTCTCCTACCGCGTAACGAAGCTGGATTTCGTTCGACTGGTTCAGGATGCCTATAAGGCAAAGGAATTTGTAGGTTCCTTTATAAATCCAGATCTGTTCACACGCGATACTGAAACAACCACTATCACAACCACTTTCCCCATCCCCTGTGATTCCGCTCCTGTATCGGAACAACCCTCCTCAGGTCCGCGATTGGTGACCAATGTACCCTGTACGGCCGTGAAAGAGAAATTCATTCTGGAAGGGTATGAACTGGCGCCTAACTCCGAGATTGCCATCCGCTGGCATTTCCCGGATGACCGGTTATTTACCGTGGTGAAAACCACCACGAACGCAGATGGGTATTTCTCGGCTGAGGTGGAGGCCAAGCAGATTGCGGCTTCGGTGGATGGTGTGGCGAGTACCATCGAAGTGGACACCATCGTCTCTGTGGGTGGTTTGAAACCCAGTGAAGCCATGAAGGAAGTGACCCGAGAAATCCTTGTCACGATTTTCATGGCCATGTTCTCGACCACCATTGCAACCATCGTTGCTGCACCATTGAGTTTCCTGGCAGCCAGTAACATCACCAAACGCGGCCCGATTGGAACGGGTGTTTATTACATAACACGCTCGTTCTTCAATATCTTACGCTCCTACGATCCGTTGGTGATGGCAACCGTATTTGCCTTCTGGCTGGGTTATGGGCCCTTTGCAGGGACCATGGCACTTACAGTGGTCACGATTGCATCGCTGGGTAAACTCTTCTCGGAAGCTGTGGAGAGCATCGACCCTGGCCCGATCGAAGCCCTCCAGGCCACTGGCGCCAACCGCTTGCAGGTGGTATTGTATTCTGTTGTACCGCAGATCGTCCCGGATTTCATTTCGTTCATTGTTTACCATTGGGATATCAATGTGCGCATCTCAACCATCATTGGCTTTGTCGGCGGTGGTGGGATCGGTTATTACCTGAGCGAGAAAATCAACTCGATGCTCGGTTATCGCCAGGCCGGGACGGCCATCTGGGCCATTATCATCGTGGTCTGGGTGCTGGATTTCCTGAGCGCCGAGGTGCGGAAACGAATGGCCTGATCAATATCTTGTCAGGAATGCGGACCCAGGTCCGCATTCTGTTTTTAAGTTAGAATCCAGCGATGTTCAAACGTATACTGAAGATGTTTCTTAAAATCCTGCTCATCCTGCTGCTCCTCGGCTTGTTGATCGTGTTCGTGCCCCGGCTGGTGACCGGCCTGCACGCCCGTCCGCACACATACTCGGTTTCGGATGTTTCCCCCGAACGCGCTGTCATCGTTTTCGGCGCCGGCCTGTGGAGCGATGGATCTCCCACGCCTGTCCTGCAGGATCGTGTAGCCACAGCTGCTGAATTGTATTTTACCGGGAAGGTCGAGAAGCTCCTGATGAGCGGGGATAACCGGGTCGAGAATTACAACGAACCGGCTGCCATGCGCGAGTACGCCTTGCAGTTGGGCGTGCCGGATGAAGCCATCGTACTGGATTATGCCGGGCGGCGCACCTACGATACCTGTTACCGGGCCAAGGCCATCTTTGGCCTGGGAAGCGCCATCCTGGTGACACAATCCTTCCACCTGCCGCGCGCGCTCTACACCTGTAATGCGCTCGGTTTGGAATCTTCCGGCGTGGAAGCCGACCAACGCGTATACCGCCGCCGTTCCATGCTATACTGGAATCTGCGCGAACTCGGCGCGACCATCGGTGCCCTGTGGGATGTGCATGTCAAGCATCCCATCCCAGTATTGGGCGAGTTCGAACCGATTTTCCCGGATTAACAATGGGATAAGAAAATTAAATCATGTGTTTTTTTGTGGGACAATTCTTTAGAATTGTCCCACAGAGTACTACAAAATGAGGTGTATGATGACCCGCGACGAAGCCTTTGCGATTGTGCATGAATATGTCAAGAACGAGAACCTGGTCAGGCACATGCTGGCCGTGGAATCCGCCATGCGTTTCTATGCCGAGAAGTTCGGCGAAGATGTTGAAACATGGTGCGTGGTTGGCCTGCTGCATGATTTCGATTGGGAGATCCACCCAAACATGGAAACGCATCCACAGAAAGGCGTTCCCATCCTGCGCGAGCGCGGCCTTCCCGAAGAGAACATCCGGGCGGTATTGAGCCATGCCGACCACACTGGCGTACCGCGCCAATCCCGCATGGAAAAGGCCCTGGCGGCTTGTGATGAAATTACCGGCCTTATAACCGCAGTGGCGTTGGTGCGCCCCTCGCGCTCCCTGCTCGACCTGGAAGCCAGCTCGGTCAAGAAGAAGTGGAAGGATAAAACCTTTGCGGCAGGCGCTAACCGCGAAGAGATCGAAAAAACCTCTGCCGAGTTCGGCATCGAATTATGGGAGCATGTCGGCAATGTGATCCAGGCCATGCGCCGGATTGCCCCGGAACTGGGATTGTTAGGCAATATTGGCTAGAAATGGCAAGGTAATTGTGTCTCGACGCATTTG
>JBFYSM010000301.1:0-2630 GCA_041301605.1 Chloroflexota bacterium
CCCGGCAGGCTGAAATTGGGCAGCGAGGCCAGCACCAGGTTGGAGGCGCGCCCAATCCCGGTTTCCAGCATCCCGCCGCACCAGACCGGTATGTTCTGCGCCTGGCACAGGTCATGGATGGCGACCGCCTGGCTCAAACCTCCCACCCTCCCGGCCTTGATGTTGATGATGCGGCAGGCTCCCATCTCGATGGCATAACGGGCATGCCGGGCCGAAAGGATGCTCTCATCCAGGCAGAGAGGCGTGCGGAATTCTTTTTGCAGTTTGGCGTGATCCCAGATGTCATCCTCGAAGAGGGGCTGCTCGATGAGCAAGAGTTCCAGGTCATCGAGGGGCAGCAAGGATTTGGCCGAACCAAGCGTATAGGCCGAGTTGGCATCCACCTGGAGCTTGATGGCCGGGAAGGCGGCGCGGACGGCGCATGCATCTTCCACATCCCGGCCGGGCTTGATCTTGATCTTGACCCTGCCGTAGCCATCCTCCAGGTAGGCTTCCACGCGGCGAACCAATGCGGCCGGGGATTCCTGCAAACCGACAGAAACGCCGACCGAAACCCGGGGCTTGTCCCCACCCAGTAGTTGCTGCAACGACTTCCCATCCCGTTTGCCGAGCAGGTCCCAGACGGCCATCTCGACCCCGGCCTTGGCCATCGGGTGGCCGCGGATGGCCGCAACCTTGTTTTGAAAATCACCGGCATCGGCGATATCCTGCCCCAGAATGGATGGAACGATGAAATCCATCAGCACGTGCCAGGCCGTGCCGGAGGTCTCATAAGCATAGCCGGGATCACGATCCGCCACGCATTCACCGAAGCCAATCAGGCCATCAGCGTGGAGAGTGACCAGGATGCAATCCCGCTCGCTGCTGCGCCCGAAGGAGGTCTCAAAGGGCAGCACAAGGGGCATGCGGAGGTGGATGAGGGTGATGGAGTGAATTTTCATATGAGAATACCTGGCCTAGAGAAACCCGGTTTCTTGAAGAAACCGGGTCTCTGCCTAATCAAATTGGTCATCCTGTTCCCCGGAATCGGCACGCTCTTGCACCGTATCGGAATCATCCTGAACAGGCTCTTCCGGATACAGATCCTCTTGCACTTCATCCAGCAATGTTTCGATCGGCAGCCCGCGCAGCGCTTCATCCATTGTCATCCCTTCGCGCCGGATGCCGGGGACCGGCGTGGCGCAATACGGGCAGATGTTCCAGGGCAGTTCCATCAGTTTACCGCAGGCGTGGCAGGCCTTGCGAAGCTTGGTTTGGCAGTTGGGGCAAACCTGCCATTCATCCTTCACCCGCCTTTCGCAACCGGGACACAGCAACTGGTCTTCGATCTCCTGCAGCAGGGCTTCTTCCTCCAGGGTGCGCTGGTATTCCTCCTCCAGCGTGCGAGGAGGACGCAGGATCAGGTAGACCAGAACGCCGGGCAGGTTGAGCACCGCTACCAGCAAGGGCGCCAGGATGTGCACCAACCGGTCACGGGCGCGGTTGCGAATATCGCGGTACGTCCAGACAACCAGCGCCACCCACAGGGCAGCCAGGAAGGCGCCGCCGAAGCCGGTCAGGATAAGCAGGAGGTTGCTGAGAAATTCAGGGTCGAAGGACATGGAGGTTCTCCTCAAGAATGCTCGAATCTTATCACAGGTATCATAACGTGACAGTCACTTTGGAAGTGACTGTCACGTTATGACTGTCACATGGCATCATGGTTCCAGCCGGAACGCCTCGATATTCCAGAGTTCGTTCCCCTGCGTCAGGTCCGGGATCAGGCCCAACAGGTCGGGACGCGCCAGGCCGAACCTGATCCGCAGGAACAACGGCAGGAACGGCAAATCCTGGCTGAAGATACGCAAGGCATCCCGCTGGCCGGCAAGGTATTGGGTCGTGCCCGGCAGGGCAATCTGCGCCCCCTGGCAGGCCACATCATACCCCGGGTTGCTGTAGCCGGTGACGTTCCGGCCGCTCCAGGCATTCACTTCGGATGGGATTTTCGAGCTCAAGGCCAGGTCGCAGGGCGGGAGCAATCCCGTCTGCCATGAGAATAATGCCATATCGAAGTTCCTGCCATAGACCGGAGCCTCAGCATCCTTCATCAGGAATTGGTAGCCCGCTACTTCCCGGACTGTAACACCCACGCCACAGGATTCCAGGTTTGTGGCGATCAGCGCCGCAACCGTCTGGCGCAAAGGAGCATCCGATGTGACCAATTCTAATTGCAAGGGAGTTGATGCTTTTATCCCGGCCACGCCGTGCGCCTCCCGGATCCCGTCGCCATCCGTATCCCGCCAACCGATCTCTTCCAGCAACGCAGTTCCAGCAGCAGGGTCGAATGGGTATGCTGAAATCTCCGCGGTTTCGAGCAGGGGGTGGCCAGGCGGCTGTTAGGTATCCATCCCGGGCGCCAGATCCCCGTAACGGGCTTGGGCCAGCGCTGGCCGGGCGACGCAGGAGGCGATCGCCTTCCGCAAGCGTGCCTCCCTGAAGAAGGCCGGGCGTTGGGATCCATCCACCGGGGCAGTGTTGAACGACAACTGCTCCCAGGCCAGCGGCATCCCTTCCGGCAGGCTGTAAACCGCGATCGAACCGGCGTCGCGTCCCGGCATGGCCTGGGCCAGGTTTTCGAGCGGGATGGCATC